>NZ_LZIZ01000148.1:0-86394 GCF_001666915.1 Mycobacterium sp. E3339
CATGCGGCTGGTCGGCGCCAGCCGCTGGTACACCCAGCTGCCGTTCCTGTTAGAGGCCATGCTGGCCGCGGCCATCGGTGTGGCCATCGCGGTGGTCGGCTTGGTCCTGGTGCGGGCGTGGTTCCTGGACAACGCGCTAAGCCAGTTCTACCAAGCGCATTTGATCGCGAAGGTCGACTACGCCGACATCCTCTACATCTCGCCGTGGCTGTTCCTGCTCGGCGTGTCGATGGCCGGCCTGACCTCCTACGCCACGCTGCGCCTCTACATCCGGCGGTAGCTATGGCGAAAGATCCCGGCCGGGGCAAGGCGGCGGGCGACAAGCGCGGCAGCAAACGAGTCATTGCCACCAATCGCAAAGCGCGGCACAACTATTCAATTCTCGAAGAGTTCGAGGCTGGGGTGGCGTTACAGGGCACCGAGGTGAAGAGTCTGCGCGAGGGCCATGCGTCGCTGGCCGACGCGTTCGCAACCGTCGACGACGGCGAAGTGTGGTTGCGCAACTTGTACATTCCGGAGTATCAGCACGGTAGCTGGACCAACCATGAGCCACGTCGCAATCGAAAGTTGTTGTTACATAGGCAACAAATCGACCGTCTGGTGGGCAAGATACGAGATGGTAACCTCGCCCTCGTGCCAATGTCTCTGTATTTCTCCGAGGGGAAGGTCAAGGTCGAGCTCGCGTTAGCGCGCGGCAAGCGAGCGCACGACAAACGACAGGACATGGCCCGCCGCGATGCCCAGCGCGAAGTGGTCCGTGAATTGGGTCGCCGAGCCAAGGGCATGAACTGATCGGGGCGGCTTACGCCCAGCTGTCGGCCGTTACGTACGGTGTCAGCGACTTCGTGGGCGGTGTGGCAGCTCGACGGGTAGCGGCGCTGCGCGTGATGCTGGTGGTCTATCCGATCGAGACGTTCTTGTTGGCGGCGATGGCCCTCGCCGTGGGCGGGCCGATTTCGCGCGGCGCCATCTTCTGGGGCGCCCTCTACGGCGTCGGGATGGCGGTTGGCATGTGGGCTTTCTTCGCGGCGCTGGGCGCCGGGCCCATCTCGGTGGTGTCACCGTTGGCGGCCGTCCTCAACGCCGCCGTGCCGGTGGCGGTCGGGGTGGCGCTGGGGGAGCGGCCGGGTCCAGGGGCGTCGGTGGGCGTCGTGTTGGCGCTCGTTGCCGTCATGCTGGTGAGCCGCGAGGCGACCGCCCAAGGGGTCACGCCGTATCGATTCACCCCCAAGGTGGCGTGGCTCACGCTGCTCGCCGGCTCGGCGATGGGGCTGAACCTGGTGTTTCTGCACCAGGCGCCGCACGCGTGCAAGCTGTGGCCGCTGGTCTTCGCGCGGCTCTCGGCGACCGTGGTGATCTTCGTGATGGCGGCGGCCAGCGACAACCTGCGCGCCCCGCGCGGCAAGCCGATGAAGCTG
This sequence comes from Mycobacterium sp. E3339, assembly GCF_001666915.1. Taxonomy (NCBI): domain Bacteria; kingdom Bacillati; phylum Actinomycetota; class Actinomycetes; order Mycobacteriales; family Mycobacteriaceae; genus Mycobacterium; species Mycobacterium sp. E3339. The sequence continues at coordinate 1,419 of NZ_LZIZ01000148.1, forward strand.
GCCTGGGCCGTCGCACTGCTGGACATCTGCGCCAACGTGACCATGCTGCTGGCGCTGCACACGTGGTTGCTCTCGCTGGCCAGCATCCTGATCTCGCTGTACCCGGCGGCCACGGTGGTGCTGGCCATGATCGTGCTGCGCGAGCGGCTGACCCGCTGGCAAGGGTTCGGCATGGTGATGGCCATGGGCTCGGTGGCCATGATCGCCGCCAGCTGAGGCTGCGCCTGTCGATTCGGCGTCCGATCGGCCTACTATCCGACCATGGCCGATCGCCCCGTCACCAAGCTCGACAAGTCCGAGGTACTCGCCGGTCTGTTCGCGGTGTGGGACGACATCGCCGCGCTTCTGGGCGGGTTGCCGGAAGCCGAATGGCAGGCGGCCAGCCCGCTGCCGGGCTGGGACGTCAAGGCGCTGGTAGCGCACATGATCGGCACCGAATCCTTCCTCGCCGGCGTCCCCGCGCCCCAGCCGGACATCGACGTCTCGACCCTCGACCATGTCCGCAACGACATCGGCGTGATGAACGAGTGCTGGGTCCGCTACCTCAGCGCCGAAGCCGGCGCGGACGTCATCAAGCGGTTCAAGGACATCACCGACGAGCGGCGCAAGGCGCTGAGGGAGATGTCCGCGCAGGACTGGGACGCGGCGACGTTGACGCCGGTCGGCCCGGAGAGTTATGGGCGGTTCATGCGCGTCCGGGTGTTCGACTGCTGGATGCACGAGCAGGACATCCGCGAGGCGTTGCGCTGGCCGCCGTCCGACGATCAGCTGGTCGGGCCCGCGGCGGAGCTCTCCCTCGACGAGATCGAAGCCACGATGGGCTATGTGGTCGGCAAGCGCGCCAAAGCGCCCGAGGGTTCCCGCGTCTTGTTCGATCTGACCGGGCCGCTGTCGCGCAGCATCCGCGTCGCCGTCGACGGGCGGGCCCAAGTGGTCGACGACTTCGGTGGTCAGGAGCCGACGGTGACGATCCGGCTGGACGGGCTGCAGTTCACCAGGCTCGCCGGCGGGCGGCCGATGTGCCCCACCCGCGCGCAGGGCGTTGAGCTGGGCGGAAACGAGGACGTGGCCGCCCAGGTCGTCGAGCACCTCAATTTCGTGATCTGATCGCAGCGCCGGGGCGGAAGACAACGTCGTTGCCGCGCGTTGATAGCGGCGTACCATGGATTGTCCTGCCGAAAGTCGGCGGGGATGCGAGGGGCTGAACGGTTTCGACTTCGCGCATCGAATCAAGGGAAGCGTGCCGGTGCAGGCAAGAGACCACCGTAAGCGTCGTTGCAACCAATTAAGCGCCGATTCACATCAGCGCGACTACGCTCTCGCTGCCTAAGCGACAGCTAGTCCGTCAGACCGGGAAAGCCCTCGACCCGGAGCCTGGCGTCAGCTAGAGGGATCCACCGATGAGTTCGGTCGCGGGACTCATCGGGACACCAACAGCGACTGGGATCGTCATCCTGGCTGGTTCGCGTGACCAGGAGATCCGAGTAGAGGCATAGCGAACTGCGCACGGAGAAGTCTTGAGGGAATGCCGTAGGACCCGGGTTCGATTCCCGGCAGCTCCACCAAAGGGCCGCAGAGATGCGGCCCTTTTTGCTGGTGCACAGGCTGGTTGGGTACGAGGGCAAGGAGCGCCGTGGACGGCAAACGACTGCTTCTGCTGATCGCCGTGGCCGGCATCGCGGGCTTGGCGGCATGTGGCAACACGACCACGGCGCCCGCGGATCCGCCGTCGATCGCCGGCGAGCCGTTCGGCGAGGTGGATGGAACCCCGGTGACCCGCTACACGCTCACCAACGGGCACGGCATGCGCGTGCGAATCCTGACCTACGGCGGCATCATTCAGTCGACCGAGGTCCCCGACCGCACCGGACATGTCGGGAATGTGGTGCTGGGCTTTGGAACCTTAGACGGCTACCTGAACAACACGGGATCCGCCAAGACCTATTTCGGCGCGATCATCGGCCGCTACGGCAACCGGATCGCCAAGGGGGCATTTTCGTTGAACGGCAACGAGTATCACCTGCCGGTCAACAACGACGGCAACAGCCTGCATGGCGGCACCGCGGGCTTCGACACCAAGGTGTGGCAGGCCGGCCAGCAGCAGGATGGCGACAGCGTGCGCCTGAAGCTCCAATATGTAAGTCCCGCAGGCGAAATGGGCTATCCCGGGACGCTGACGACAACCGTCACCTACACCCTGAACCAGAAAAACGAACTGCGCATCGACTACCGCGCGACCACCGATGCGCCGACCGTGATCAACCTGACCAATCACAGCTACTTCAACCTGGCGGGTGAGGACGCCCTCGACGTCTACGACCACAAGGTCACCATCGATGCCGACTACTACACGCCGACCGACCCCACCCAGATTCCGACCGGGCAGCTCGCCCCGGTGCAGGGCACACCGTTCGATTTCACCGCACCGACCGCGATCGGCGCGCGTATCACCGCCAATGACCCGCAGCTGTTGCTGGCCCACGGTTACGACCACAACTGGGTGATCAACCGCGGCGACAACGCCGGGCTGGTGCAAGCGGCCAAGGCCGAGGACCCGCGAACGGGGCGCACCCTGACTGTCTCCACCACCGAGCCCGCTGTGCAGTTCTACACGTCCAACTTCATCGAGGGGGCGTTCACGGGCACCAGCGGGCACATCTACCGGCAGGGCGCCGGATTCACGATGGAGACTCAGCACTACCCGGACTCGCCGAATCACCCGAACTTCCCGACCACCGCGCTCAACCCGGGCCAGACCTACGATTCGACGACGGTTTTCGCCTTCGGCACGCAATGAGAGGCGGTGCCGGCGCCCTCGGTCGGAGAATGTCCCGGTCACAGCGGTAATTTGCGTTGCGCCGGGGGTGGGCGGCTTTAATCGTGATGAACTCTCGCAGCAACTACGAGGAGCTTTTGATGACCTATCGCCGTCTTGCCTGGGCGCTCGGCGCGGTGGTGGCGGCGGCCGTCGTCATTCCCGTCGCCGCACACGGCGAGCCGCCGACGAAGTGCCTGACCAACACTCAGACGGGCAAGCAGGTCTACGTGCCCTGCGACCTGCTCAACGCCGGCGCCAATTTCCCGCCGGGGCAGCGTTGCCCACCACCGCTCGAGCAGTACCCGAAGGACGTGGCGGACTGGTGTGGCGAGGGGCCGGGCCTGGCGAGCACCACGCCCACGACTCCGACCAGCCCGACGACTCCCACGAGCCCGACGACTCCCACGAGCCCGACGAGCACGACGAAGCCGACGAGCACGACAAGCCCCACGAGCTCCGCGACCCCGACGACGACCCCCACGGCCCCCACCACCTCGACGAGCGCATTGAAAACGGCGGGTCCGGGCAACGCCCAGTGACGAAGCCCTAACCGGGCGGCGCGGTGACGACGATCGATTCCTGCCCGATCTTCCAGGCCGTCATGAACGTGGCGATGCTGACCTTCGTGTTGGCGTGATCGGCGTAGGGGTCGTTGAGGTGAACCACGTCGGAGTTGGTGTCGATGCCGGTGACCACCAGCAGATGGTCGGCCGAGGTGCGCTGGTCGTTGGAATTCAAGATGGTTCCGGAGTTGACCCACGCGATGACCTTGCGGTTGGCGCCCAGGTACTGCTCCAGCGACGACAGCCCCACCTCTTCGGGGTGCTTGTCATAGGTCATGTGCGACTTGATGCCGTAGTGGTCGAGTAACACCACCGTGTCGGCCATGTCGATGCCGCCATTCGGGCCATCGTGAGCCGGGTCGCCGGTGGGGGCGTAAATCGGGCCGTTGCGGATCGACGAGGGCGTCTGCTGCGCCAGCTTGATGATCTGCTGCTCGGTCGGGGAGTGGCCGGTGACCTCGCCAACCACGTCGGCCACGGACGCCAGCCCGCAATTGTCCTCGTACGACTGCTGCTGCCAGAACTGGGCGGCCGCGTCGGGGTCGCCGTACACGCCGCTGGCAATCGTCGTGGCCCTCGGCGGGCCGGCATCGGCCCGGCCGGTGCCGGCGGTAGCCGACGTCGCCGCCGCGCGCATCGACGACGGCGCGGCGCTGCACGAAGACAGCGTCGATACGCTCGCGATACCGATGCAGGCGGCCGCCAGGGCGGTGGGTACCGCGGCCGCGATCCGAGAGTCGAACATGTTGCCTCGCAAAGGCCGGTCGAACTACCGATTGGTCAGCAACGTAGCACCGCCAGCAAACCCGCGCAGCGCAAATAGCCGCGGCGGCGACCCTCAGTTGCCCGCCTCGATCGCCGCGACGCGCGCAGCCGCGTCGGGTCCGCAGAACCGCTGCAGGTCCACTCCGCCCGCGGCCAGCAGGTCGTCGATGCGGCGTTTGAGGTCGCCCGACGACAGGTGCGCGTACAGGTTGGCCCCGGGGCACGAGGTCGACGCCAGGTCCCGATGGCCCGCCAAGGTGGTGGTCGCGACGCGAAAGGTCTGCGCCGCCCAGGCGAAGGCGCGGGCCGCCCCGACAAGCTGCGCCTCGGGCACGGACTCTTGATCGAAGTCGCCCTCGCAGAGAACCAGGAAGTGCCCCGTCGTGTCGTAATCCGTCGCCGTGTCGCCCGCGAGCTCGGTGCTGCGCAGCTCGTAGATGTTGCCGTTGCGGTCGACCCCGACGTGATAGGCGATGTCGATCCACCCGTGTTCGTCCTGGTGGTAGCGCTGGTCCTGTCGGAGGTGGCTTGGTGCGTTGCGGTTGTCGCCGAGGACCACGGCCTCGTGGTGCAGGGTCATGCGGGTGATGGTGTGACGCCGGCCGCCGGAGCGGGCCGGCCGGGCGCCCCAGGCGTCCCGACACAACAACAGGGCCGAACTGGCGGCCGTCAGGTGAGCTTCGGCCGTGAGGGTCGGGACGTCCGTTGGCGTCATCCAAGAGCGGGTGCCGACCACCGCCGCCGCACCGACGCCGCCGGCCAGTCCTAGCATCTGGCGGCGGCTGACGACGGCCGGCCGACCCCGCGCGGGCTCACACACGCTTCATCACGATACGGTGATCGGCAACGCAGAACGCCGTGATTGCGTTACCGGGCGAAGCTGTTGGCTCGCAGGTGCATTCGCGACGGGATCGGCACTACGCTTTGGGCGTAGGGAGGCGGCGATGGGATGGGCCAGCGGGTTTGGCGACAGCTCGCTTGGCGGCTTGCCCTTCGGTAGGCGGAAAGCCATCGCCGTCGGATCCGTCGTGGTCGCGCTCATGGCGGGTTGCTCGCGCGGCGATGCGGCGCACACCGCGCCGAGCGACCGCCCGACGACAACACCCCCGGCCGCGGCTTTTACGCCTGTACCCTCGGCGCCCGCCAAGCCGCCCGATGCCGCAACCGCCGCCGCTTTCGCCAAGGTCTCCAAGCTGATCAACGACGCGATTGCGGCGAACCGGCTGCCGGGCGCGGTGCTTGCCGTCGGGCACGGGGGACAGGTCGCCTTCCAGCAGGCCTACGGCTCGCGCAAGCTCGCGGGCGAACCCGGACTGGACGGGTCGCCGGCACCCGCGGAGCCGATGACCGAGGACACCGTCTTCGACATGGCGTCGTTGACGAAGATCCTCGCCACGACGACCGCGGTCATGCAGCTTTACGAACAGGGCAGGGTCGGGCTCGACGATCCCGTCGGGCAATACCTGCCCGACTTCGACGCCGGCAACGATCCGCGCCGCGCGACCGTGACCGTTCGCATGCTGCTCACGCACACCTCGGGCGAAACGGGGGACGTCAACCTTGGCGATCCGTGGGGATTGGACGGGGCCGACAAACCCGAAGGCGTTCACCGCGCACTCACCACGCCGCTGGAGTCCGATCCCGGTCGGGGTTTCCGGTACTCCGATATCAACTTCATCCTGCTCGGTGCGTTGGTCGAGAAGGTCACCGGCGACACCTTGGACGACTACGCCCAACGACATGTGTTCGAACCGTTGGGAATGACCGACACCCGCTACCTTCCCGCGGCCAAAGCATGCGGTCCGCACACGACGATCGGATCCGCGGTCGCCTGGACCGCCGCGCCGCCCGACCGGACGCAGGACGTCTGTTCGGCCGGCACGTGGAACGTCGATCTCTTGCCGCGCGTGGCGCCGACCGCGCGTGACGAGGAGGGGCGATCCGATCCGAGCAGGAATCCCGATCTTGACCGCCTGCTGCGGGGCACGGTGCAGGACACGACGGCGCGGCGGATGGGCGGCGTGGCGGGGCATGCCGGCGTGTTCTCGACCGCCCACGATGTGAGCATCTTCGCGCAGTCGTTGCTCGACCGGCTGGCGGGTCGTCCAAGCGAATTCCCGCTAGCGCAAGCAACTTTGGAGTTGATGACCACTCCGCAGCAGCCCGGCCACAACGCTCAACAGCTCCAAGCGGCGAACGACGCCGCCCGAGCGGCCATCGCGAAGAGACCAAAGACCGCGGACCCGCTGCTCGCTGCGCGCTATCCGGCGATCGCGGGGCAGGAGCTGCGCGGCCTGGGGTGGGATATCGATTCGCGCCTGTCCATGCCGCGCGGCGTGGTCTTTCCCATCGGCAGTTTCGGCCACACCGGTTTCACCGGAACCTCGGTGTGGCTGGACCCGGACTCGGATACCTACGTCGTTCTGCTGACGAACTCGATTCATGTGCGGGGCAGTTCGCCGATTTCGGACCTGCGGGGTCAGGTCGCGACCGCCGCGGCACGGGCGTTGGGGCTCTAGGGCCGCTCGAAGTGTTGGTAGTCGAGGGGACCCGCCCACTCGCCGCCCCACCGCCAGCCGCGATCTGTGAAGGCGCGCACCGCCGGGTCGCCGACGTGTAAGAGCCCCGGGTCGGTGCGGGTGCGGTCCAGGTAGGCGGCGGCGTTCTGCGGTTCGAAATACCCGCTGGCGTAGAGGCAGGGGTTGACAAGCGTGTTGATATCGATGGCCCGCCCGTAAGCGTGGGGAGACCATTCGTCGGTTCCGGGGATGAGCCGGCAGTTGAACGCCGACGTGTTGTTGTCCTCCATCGACAACTCGTCATTGGCGTCCGGGTAATTCTCGACCGTGCGCATCTTCTCGATGGGATAGCCCAGTCGGTAAAGCTGCTCGAAGATGGCGATGACGTCCGGCACGAGGTCTTGGTGGACGATCAACGGGCCCCGGTGGGTCTGGGCGTCGAAACCGATGTAGTCGACGTCGACCCGCCGCAGCTGCGCCGGCTCGACCGGACAACCCGGCCGCCAGGTCGTGCCGAGGTCGGCGGCGGTGACCGGTGCGACGGTCGCACCGGGCGGCGGTGGCGGCCTAGACGACGACGCGACGGCCCGCGATGACGGTGCGGCGGACGTTGACGGTGTGCCCGCGCGCGGTGGCGCCGGGGTCGTGCATTGCGCCAGCGCGAGGCAGGCCGCGAGCATGCCGGCCGCCGCGGCGCCCCGCCGCCGCGGCCGGTCTCGCGCGATCCGCCCGTCCAAGAAGCCGCCCGTTGCGATCAGAAACTTTCGAGTAGCCCACTACGCTACTTGCCCCGGTTCCCACGGCGAACCCTCGAGGGCACGACAAACAACTCGAGCCTTCCGGTGAGGTCATCATGACCACAATGCACAGTCCCGGCAGCGTCGTGCCGACCCGCTTCCGTTGGTGGTCTGCGATCGCGAGCGCCTGCGGGAAGGTGGCATCGATCGGCATCCCGGTCGGCGTGGGCGCTTATCTGTTCACCGATCATTGGGGACGGGCCGATCCGGAGTACCTCTTCACGACGACCTTCAGCAAGAATCCGCAGTTCCTGCGCGAGGGCATACCCCCGTTCCTGAAGAAGGCTTTGACCGAGGCGCTGGACTTCGACCAATGGGTGATTTTGGGCTACTTCCTGATGCTGGTCACCTGCGCCCTTGTCTTCACGGCCCTGGCGTTCTCCAAGTCCGGCAAGAAGCTCAGCCACTACATCCTCGCCGCGGCGTTGGTCGCCGCGTTCGCACCCCTACTCGAGGACGGGTTGATCTTCTGCGCGCTGACCAAGCCCGCCGACGGGCTGCTCGGCCGGGTGCCGGCCGCCTTCTGGATCTACGCACCGGCGGCCATGGCAACCGTCAAATGGTGCGCGCTCGTCTTGGCCGTGACGGCGATACCGGCGGCCGTCTTCGCGATAGTCCGGGTGATCCTGTCGCATCTGCGCATGCGCAGGTACCGCCGGCGACACCACGGCAAGAACTGGTGGGATGACACGTTGTCGCCGCCGGCGCTGGACCCGGAGCCGGGTGACGTCGAGGCGGCCTGGCGCCAGGCCTATTACGTCCCCGACGCCGAAGACCTGGCCCGCAAACACGACGGCAGCCCGGTGCCGACGCCGACGGCACTGTGCCTGTCCGGCGGCGGAATGCGCTCCGCGTGCGTGGCCATGGGCGCGATGCAGAAGCTGGCCGGCCCCCGCGATGACGTCGTGGACGCGTGGCGCTGCGCGCCGGCGCTGGACGACTTCGACTATGTGATCTCGGTGTCCGGTGGTGGCTTCAGCGCCGGCGCGCGGGTGCTCGGCGTTCAAAGCGACGCTTCCGAGGGCAGGGCGGGTGGCGCGATCGCGCCGCTGTCCAAGCGATTCAGCCCTGGCTCAGTCGAATTCGACTCCCTGCGCCGCCGTTGCGACTACATCGCCGACTCGCCGCTGGCGCTCCTGCGGGCACTCGCCGAGGTACTCAAGAACCTGTTGGCATCGCTGCTCATCGTGGCTTCGTCCGCGGTCGTGCTCGGATGGCTGCTGGGCATCTTCGTCAAGTACTTCCCGTTCCGGGCCGTCGTGCCCCGCAGGGGTGGGGTCGCGCCGCATGGCGCCGGTTTGCACCAGCAGCTCGATCTCGAAGCGCTTCAGGCCCGCCCGGTGGCGGCGTTGGCGGCGATCGCGATTCCCGTTGCGGCGGTGATCATCTGCATCATCGGCGATCTGGTCTGCGAATGGGCGTCGGCGTCGAAATGGAGCACCGTGGGGCAAGCCGCGTTCGGCTGGCTGGGCCGACGGGCCGCGTTGTTGGCATTGCTGGTATTCGGCCTCAGCGTCGCCGGCCCGGCACTGATGTGGCTGTGCCTGCAGCGTCCGGACAAGGGGCCGGTGGGGGCGGTCGGCGGCATCGCGGCCGTGGTGGTCTTGCAATATTGGACGACGCTGGTCTCGATGACCTCGAAGAAGGACAGCCTGGTAAGTCCCTCCCGGTGGCTCAGATTCGTGCCGTCGGGAGTGCTGCGCATCGCCCTGGTGGTGTTCACGTTGGGCGTGCTGCTGGTCGCGTGGCTGCTGCTGCTCGGCGTTGTCGCCGGCTACGTCTTCAACATGGAGATCGATCAGGAGATCCTGCACCCGGAGCGCAACCGCCAGCCGTTGACTTCCGACGTCCAATGGTTGTACCTGGGTGGCATCGGGCTGTTGGCGTTGCTGCTGAGCAGCTTTGACGTGACCTCGCTGAGCCTGCATCCGTTCTACCGGCAACGGCTGGCGCACACGTTCGCCGTCCGCCGCCTCGGCGGCAGGGCCGTGGAATACAAGCGCAGCGAGGCCACGTGGCTCGACGAATACGGCAAGACGCAAACCGGCGGACCGAAATTCGTCTTCGCCGCGGCCGCCGCCATCTCCGACGGTGACATCCGCCCGGCGCCCGGGCTGAACGCCGTGTCGTACGTCATGACCGCGGATTACGTTGGGGGACCGGCACTTGGCTGGCTGAAGACCGCCGAACTGCGCCAGGCGTCGCCGCCGCGCATCGAACGCGACCTCACCGTGGAGGCGGCGATGGCGGTGAGCGGAGCGGCGTTCGCCTCGGCGATGGGCAGGCAGAGCAAGGGCGTCCAGTCGCTGCTGGCGCTTTCCGGTGCCCGCCTGGGAACGTGGCTTCCCAACCCGCTGTTCGTGCGGAACGCTCAGCGCAAGGCCGCCGATCCGTCGTTTCCCAAGGCGCTGCCCTCCATGCGGGGGGCCGGGTACTTCTATCGAGAACTCCTGGGAATCAACAAGTTCGACGCCAGGCTTGTTCAGGTCACCGACGGTGGACACTACGAAAACCTCGGTCTGGTCGAAGCCTTGCGCCGGCGGTGCCGACTGATCTACTGCATCGACAGCAGTGGTGACGCCCCTCCGCTGCTGTCCGGCCTTGCCGATGCGATCAGGCTCGCCAGGTTCGAACTCGGCGTCGAGATCACCATGGACAGTGGCGGACCGTTCGGCGTCGAGAATCTCGCGCCGGGATCCGGTGAACAGTTCGGCGACAGTCACGCGTTCTGCAGCCTCAACGGCCGCATCAGCAAATGCGCCGTGGCCAGGGGCAGGATCAAGTATCCCGATGCGGCCGGAATCAAGACGGCGGAGGCCAGAACCGGATGGCTGATCATCGCCAAAGCCGTGTTGTGGCAAGGACTCCCCGATTGGGTGTTGACCTACGCCGCGGAGAAGGGCGGCGCGGAGTTCCCCCACGACAACACGTCGGACCAATGGTTTTCTGAAGGGCAGTTCGCCGCCTACACGGAAGTCGGTCGCAGCATTGCGATGTGCGCCATGACGGTCCCTTGCGACGACTGCGCCACGACGGCCGACGGCGACGCGCTCGTGCTCCCGGTGCAAGACCTTGCCCCCATCGAGGTGCGCGTGCCGGCGGGGGCCTCGTCTTGACGGCCGAGGCGCGAGCGTTTGAAAGACATGACTAGATGGAAGGAATCACTCCGATGAGCACTCGCCCGAAAAAGCTGGTGTGTGCCGCCCTTTTCGGCGCGGCACTGACGCTGATGGCCGGCCCGTTGCAACATCCGGCCGTCGCCCGCGCCGACGTCAACCAAGAGTTCTATAGCTTCTGCATCAAGGACCTCGGCCAGGGCAACGACTACTGTTGCGCGCACGCCGGCGGCGCCGTAAAGGCCGGGGGGTGTGTCGACCCGGCAACGGGGAAGGCCGTATTGGCCGCAGCCTGGGTCAGGGTTGACGCGCCACGATCACGGGGACCTTGGCCTTGTTGACCACCGTCGCCCCGACGGAGCCCAGCAGCATTCCCGGGAACCCGCCGCGGCCATGGCTGCCCACCACCATCAGTTGCGCCCGTTCCGCCGCCTCGAGGAGCCAGCGTGCCGGCTCACCTATTTCGATCCTGCGGTGGACCGCCACGTGGGGATAGCGTTCGTGCCAACCCGCCAGGCGTTCGGCGAGCGTTTCCTCCTCCTCGGACAGTCGGGCGTCCCACTTGGCGTCTTGGTACACCCCTTTGAGGGCATAGACCCGAGGGTCGGCCCAGGCGTGGAACGCCATCAGGCCGACACCTCGCCGGGAGGCCTCCGCGAACGCGATCGCGGTGGCCGCCTCCGATGCCGTTGAGCCGTCGATGCCCACCAGCACCGGTGCCCGCGTGATGCTGCCGACGAGCCCGTCCTCGTCGTGGATCACGGCGACGGGGCAATGCGCGTGGTACACCAATCCCGAACTCACCGCGCCGAGGACGCTGCGGACCAGGAAGCCGCCGTGCCCCCGATAGCCCACCACGACCATCGCCACCGCCTTGGAGAGGGCGACGAGCGTGGGGATGGTGGCCGAATACAGGACCTGGCTATCGATTTGCGGAGGTCCAGCCTCCGATTCTCGGGCGGCCCTGACCGCCGCCGCGATGCATTCGCGTGCCCGCGTCTCCTGCCAATCGCTGAAGCCGGCGAGAGCGGTGACCTGAAACCACTCGGGTGAGGGGGCGTCGACGACGTGGACCAGGGCCAGCGGCGCATCCCGCAGCACGGCCGCGCGGGCCGCCCACCGGACGGCGCGCAGCGCTGCTGCCGAGCCGTCGACGCCAACCAAGATCGCGTCAGGTGGTGGCTGCCACATCTCGGCTCGTTTCTGATCGGCTATGTACCCAACGGCAGGATCATCCAGGGCCGCCGCGATTGTCAGGGCCGAAGTGATGCAAGCGGAAGGACCAAAGGCACCGAAGCGACGCCGGCGAATGCCGTTGCGACGCAAGCGGCCCGAAGTGTGTGCAGGTGAGAGGCACTGAGCCCGTCGAAACATCGGTCCCACTTCGACGTTCGGGGTATAAATGCATTAACCCGTGACTGCGCGACTGAATCGAGGAGAAGTGTTCAAAAAGCTGCTTCTTGCCATGACATTTGTCATCGCGTTGTTCGCTCCCGCCGCGGTGCCGGCCGCCCACGCCGACCCGATCGGCTTCCCGCCGGATTGGCCGTACTACGAAATGCAAACCGAGCAGACCATGTGCAACGCGATGGCGCAGGGATGGTCGCGCGCCCAGATCGTCGGCGCGATGCAACAAGCCAACAACCAGGCGGTCACGGGGTTGACTCCCGTTCAGGCCGCCAAGCGCGCCAACATGTGGGTCGACCTGGGCCGGATCAAGTACTGCCCCGGTGCGGTCGCCAGTTAGCTGTTGGCCCAGCGGTTGAATGCGGGCTCCATGTCGGGGCAGAACGCCCCGGCGGCGGCGCCCATGATGTGGCCCGCCTGTACGGACTCATAGCCGTTGCTTGCCACATATCCGTAGATGCTGTCGAAGTCGGTGCCGCCGCGCGCCTGTTGGCAGACGTTGTTGCCGATGTCGATCATTCGCCCCGGATTGTCGTAGGGCACCTGCAGCACGTTGAGCGTGTGCAGGTAGGCGCCGATCGAGATGGGGTTGGGGTCGGCGTGGACCGTGGGCGCCAGCGATACCGGCGCGGTCAGCACCAGCGCCGAACTCAACAAAGCCCTCAAGCTCATGGGTGGCTCCCCTCCGTAGGATTTGGTGTTGCTGCGCGAAAACCTTGCCGCCGTGAACGATTCACGACGAAAGCCAGATCACCCGGGAGCCGTCAGCAGAGCGCGGCGGAAAACCACCCGCCGGCCACCAGTGCGATGACGAGCGCCGCGGTGGTGTCCCCCGTCGTCGCGGCGACGACGATGCCGGTGACCGCGGCGATGAACGCCATGACCACGGCCAGGGCGAGCAGAATCCGATGTGACCGCACCGCGCCCGTCGCGCGCGGTGCAACCACTACATACTTGCCCGACCCGTGGGGTGCGGCCATGGAAACTCCCATCGCGTTGTGACCTCGGATACAAAGAAAGCACAAATGTGCTGTGCATCACAACCAGACGGTACGAAGTGGTTCGCCTTCTAGCCGTTAGTCAACCGTCCGTGTCGGGCGCCCACCGCGGTCGGCGCACCTCCGGCCGGCGGGTCGACCGCGCTGCGGCCAACGCCTCGGTGCGCTCGCCGTTGATGGTGGTCGGCGGGGGAGGCTGGCCCTTGCGCAGCGTCGCGATCAGTTCCCGGTAAGGGCCGATGAGGTAGACGGTGTCGCCGGCTTTCAGGCGCGCATCCCGGCGCGGGCGCAATCGGACCGGCCCTTCCGGCCGCGTGATAGCGATGACGCGGGTCTGGGTGGACAGATCGACCATCCGCAGCCCGTCGAGTTCGCTGCCCGCCGCCACCAGCATTCCGCCGACCATGAAGGAGCGCTGGCCGACCCAGAATGTGCCGAGCACCTGCAAGCCCATCGCCGCACCGATAAACCACGGCGCCGCCAAGTCGACGATCGACCGCACGTTCTCGAAACCGAACCGCCGATGCACCGCGGTGCCCAGCGCACGGCCCTGAATGCGCATGACGATCGGCACCCTTGTGTCGGATCCCAGCATTTCGAGCAGCACGATCCCCGTCTCGATGTTTTCCATGTCGTCCTGGGTCACCAGCGCGACGCCGCGGGCGCGATCGACGCGCGCCGACTCCAGCGTCTGGCGCATGGTCGGATCCCCGAAAATCACCGGCACATCGAGATCGGCCACGGTCGGCAGGAAGCGGTTGCTTTCATCCGGCTCGATGACCACGACGTCGTATCCGGCCGCCGCCAGATCACTGACGACCCGGACGCCGATGGAACCCAGGCCGACGACGACGACGTGGCCGTGCATGTGGCGTGCGCGGCGCAGTCCGGCGGTTTGGACGAAGCGGCGCGACAGCAGCAGGTCGGCAAGGAATGCGACGAGGATCGCGGTGACACTCGCGCCGCCGAACATCAACAAGACGCCGAACAGCCGCAGGGATGTGGATTGCTGGGCGAAGCTGAAGTCGCCATAGCCGACGGTCGTGATCGTTTCGGAGGCGAAGTACAAGGCGTCGACCCACGACATCCGGGGGTTGTGATAGGCGAAACGCACCACGGCCGTCGACCCGAGAGTGAGAAACAGCGCGAACGCCAACGAGGGGAACAGCATCGGGTTCACCTCGTCGCGGATGGCGCGCGCCGCGTCGATGACCCGCCGCACGCGGGAATTTCGAGCGCGCGTCGCGGTCGGGGGAGGCAAGGTGATGCCACGGGCTTCCAATTCGTCCTTCACGCCGATCATCGACGTCCAGTCGCCGGCGTATACCCGCAGATCACGCCCGGGGCATGGCACCACCTCGCCGGGAGCGGGCGAATTCTTGCCGTGGACAACCGCCACCGGTGCCAGGTCGGAGTGGATCTCCCGGAGCGTCGCGTTGTGTGGCGCCTCGGATCCCCAGACGACGAATTCAATACCGGCCGTGTTGAATTGGTGGGCGTTGCGCGACAGGACGGCCTCGACGATCGAGGGTGCCGCGAGGTCGGCGACGTCCAAGATCGCGCCGGGGCCGTTGACGGTAACGACGGCTTCGCGCAGTACATCGTTGGCCAACCTGGCCACAACGCGGACGCTGGGGCTGAATTCCCGTGCCAGCAAGGCAATTTCGAGATTGACCGCATCATTTGGGCCCGCGCACACGACGGCACGTGCGCGCTGCACCCCGGCGCCCAGGAGATCGGCGGCGGTGTTGATCCTGATGATTCGCGCGCCCGCGCCCCTCAGCTCTTCGGCGATCGTCTTCGACAACGCGTCGTCACCGCTGACGATGATCTCGCGGTGAAACTGAAAGAGCTCGCCCATCGCGCGGGCTGCGTTCGACTCTTACGGGCGTCGATCGCCACGGCTGGTCGCCGGATGACCGCCGGTTTCGTTGCCTGCCATGACTACTCCTACTTCTGCTGCAGCTGCGTGGTCCATATGACTATCGGCCAACAGGCAGGGAAGTGCCACCGGAACCCGGCCGCGGTGCAACCGAAGCCCCTGTCATTCTGTGACGCAACAGGTTCGACTCGCGGTGGTGACGCGGGCGAAATAGTGCGGGAGTAGAAAGCGCTCGCACGCCACTGCCGACAATCAAGCTGAGGAGCGTTGCGTGTCCGAGAAGACGCCCGACGATATTTTCAAGCTAGCCAGGGACGAGAACATTGAGTACGTCGACGTCCGCTTCTGCGACTTGCCGGGCACCATGCAGCACTTCACGATTCCGATCTACGCCTTCGACGAAGGCGTGTTCGAGGAAGGCCTGGCGTTCGACGGCTCCTCGATCCGAGGTTTTCAATCGATCCACGAGTCCGACATGGTGCTGCTGCCCGATCCGGAGACCGCGACGGTCGACCCGTTCCGGGCCCGCAAGACGCTGAACGTGAACTTCTTCGTGCACGACCCGTTCACCCTCGAGGTGTACTCGCGCGACCCGCGCAACATCGCCCGCAAGGCCGAGAACTATCTGATCAGTTCCGGCATCGCGGACACCGCATACTTCGGTCCGGAGGCCGAGTTCTACATCTTCGACTCGGTCAGCTTCGACTCGAGCACCAACGAATCGTTCTACAAGGTGGACGCGGCGTCCGGGTGGTGGAACACGGGAGAGGACGCCGAGGCCGATGGAAGCCCCAATCTCGGCTACAAGGTCCGCCCCAAAGGGGGGTATTTCCCGGTGGCCCCCACCGACCACTACGTCGATTTGCGCGACGAAATCCTCACCAACCTGACCAACGCCGGTTACTCGCTGGAGAAGGGCCACCATGAAGTCGGCAGCGGCGGCCAGGCCGAGATCAACTACAAGTTCAACACGTTGCTGCACGCGGCCGACGACCACCAGATGTACAAGTACATCGTCAAGCAGACCGCGTGGCAGGCCGGCAAGACCGTCACCTTCATGCCCAAGCCGTTGTTCGGCGACAACGGTTCCGGAATGCACTGCCACCAGTCGCTGTGGAAGGACGGCGTGCCGTTGATGTACGACGCGACGGGATACGCCGGTCTGTCCGACACCGCGCGCCACTACATCGGCGGCTTGCTCTACCACGCGCCGTCGTTGCTGGCCTTCACGAACCCGACCGTGAACTCCTACAAGCGTCTGGTTCCCGGTTTCGAGGCGCCGATCAATCTTGTCTACAGCCAACGCAATCGGTCGGCGTGCGTGCGCATCCCGATCACCGGTAACAACCCGAAGACCAAGCGGCTGGAATTCCGCTGCCCCGACTCGTCGGGCAACCCATATCTGTCCTTCGCCGCCCAGTTGATGGCGGGGTTGGACGGGATCAAGCACAAGATCGAGCCGCCCCCGCCGGTCGACAAGGACCTCTACGAACTGCCGCCGGAGGAGGCCGCGGAGATCCCCCAGGCGCCCACGCAGCTGTCCGCGGTGATCGACCGTCTGGAGGAAGACAGCGAATACCTGACTGAGGGCGGGGTCTTCACGCCCGACGTCATCGCGACGTGGATCAACTACAAGCGCACCTACGAGATCGCGCCGTTCAACCTCCGGCCGACCCCGTACGAATTCGCCCTCTACTACGACGTATGACGTAATTCGCTTTTCGGCGCAGTTAGCCGAGCCGACGTCCCGGGTACCCGTCCCGCCATGGGGTGGGTGGAATCACACGCGGTCGCGATCTTCTCGGCGCTGCTGTCTGCCTTCTGGGCGGCCGTGGGGATCGTCGTCCGGCAGCGCGCCACGCAGGAGGTTCCGGCCGACGAGGGCATGTCCGGGGCGATGGTGACCACCCTGGCTCGACGGCCGTTGTGGTGGGCGGGCACGGTCGCCGCCGTCGCCGGCTACGCGTTTCAGGCCGTGGCCCTCGCCCATGGATCCCTCCTGCTGATCCAGCCGCTCCTGGTTTCCTCGCTGCTGTTCGCCTTGCCATTGAGCGCCGGACTTTGTCACCAGCGCGTCAGCGCGGCCCAGTGGGGCTGGGCGACGCTGTTGACGGGCGCGCTGGCGGTTTTCGTGCTCGTCGGTGAGCCCCGTGAGGGCCATAACCGTCCCCCGGTCCCGGCGTGGACCGTGGCGCTGTTGGTGACGGTGCCGTTGCTGATCGTCTGCGTCACGGCGGCCCGCCGCGCCGCGGGCCGCGTCCGCGCCATGCTGCTGGGGGTCGGGGTGGCGATCCTGCTCGGCATGATCGCCGTCTTGACGAAGATCTGTACGCACCGCTTCGGCGTCGGCGGTTGGCACGCGCTGCTGACGGTCCCGGCCCCATACCTGCTCGTCGGTCTCGCCGTCGCCGTGACGCTGGTGCAGAACTCGGCGTTTCACGCCGGAGCCCTGCAGGCCTCGGTGCCGATCATGCTGGTGGGGGAACCCGTGGTGGCGGTCCTGCTGGGCGTCGCGGTGCTTGGTGAGCACCTGGCGGTGGGCGGCGCTGCGGCACTCGCCCTCGTGGTCGCGGTCTCGGCGATGGTCGCCGCCGCCATCGCGCTGAGCCGCAGCCAGGCGATCGAACTCGTTGGCGCGCAACGGTCCTCGCCGACGCCCGATGCGGCCGCGCTGGTCGGCGTCAGCGGCGAGCGGACCTAGGGCCTACGAATCCTCGGCGGTATCCAGCAGCCGCAGCGGGTGCAGGCCGTCGACCGCGCCGACGAACGGCGGGTGGATGCTGTAGCCGAGCATGCGGCGAATGTCATCGGAAACCGATCGCGCGATGTCACGCGAGATGGACAACGTGAAGGCCTCCATCGGGCGCAGCCACGGTTGGCAGTACTGCGCGGTGACGGCAAGGCGCTCGCGGTCGGTTTTGTTCGCGCCCCCGCCGTGCCAAAGCGTGCCCACGAAGAACACGCACGAACCGGCCGGCATCACCACGGGCAGCGCCGCATCGTCAGGGCCGGGCCGGCGCTTGCCCCATCGGTGGCTGCCGGGGTACAGAACGGTGGCGCCGTTGTCGGCGGTGAAGTCGTCGATGGCCCAGATCGTCGCTGCCGCCAAGGGATCTCGTGGGCGCGGCACAGGGTAGAACCCGTCGTCGTGGTGCGCCAGCTGCGCGGCCTCGCCCGGTTGAATGTTGATGGCCTGCAACGCCGAAAGCAGGTAGTTCGGCATCAGCAGGCGATCGAGGACGGCCAGCACCCGCGGGTTGTCGACGAGCCCGTCGCACACCCGTGTGCGGCTCAGCAGGCTGTAGATGCGCTGGGTGTGCCGGCCCTCGAACGAGTTGCGTCCGGTATGCCCGAGCCACGGGCGCACGACCTCACGGATTTCCTGGCACTGCTCGGCGGTCAGCAGGCCTTCCCAGATGACGTAACCGTCGCGGTCCAGGGCCGCCATGTCGGCGTCGACGGTCGCGCCGTCGACCGAGCTCCCACCGGTCGGCGTCCGCTTGTACCGCTGCGCCAGATCACCCCTGAGGTCCTCCAGCGTCGTCACGGACTCGTCGTCGGCATTCATTGGCACTCGTCCTTCATCCCGGTCCCACATTAAGCCGAGTTCGCCGCAACTCAACCCCTCAAACCGGTGATGAACCGTTGCACGCTTCGGGTCAGCGACCGGGGAACGTGGTCGGGGTCCATCAGGTCGTTTTCCGCCAGCGGTCCCGCCTCGTCGGCCACGGTGCGCTCGGTGAAGGGTCGCAACGTCTTGCCGTCCCCGCGGAGCGCTTCGATCGCCTTGCGGACCGACCGGCGTTCACGCATCGCCTGTTCGAACTCTTTGTCGGATACGCCGAGGTGCTCGGCCACCAATTGATCTCGCACCGAGGTGATTTCGCGCCGCACGCCGTCGTCTTCGGAACTCGCCGGTTGCGCCTCGATGGCCAGATCGCATTCGCTGTCGAACCCCATCGATCGGTTGTTGAGGTTCGACGATCCGATGCGCAGGAACCGGTCGTCCACCGCCATCACCTTCGAGTGGACGTAGATGGGTGCCCCGCCGTCGGCAACCGGCCAGTAGATGCCCAGCCGCCGATGGACGTCGGCGGCCCACAGCACCTGAATGAGCCGATGGCGAGCGGAGTCCATCGTTCCCCGCTCGAGCGGGTTGTTGCCCCGGCGGGCGACGACGATGACGATCTCGGGGCCATCATCTTCCCGTAGCCGGGCGGCCAGCGCCTCGACCATGCGTCGGGCCGCCAGATACTGGTTCTCCAGATAGATGGTGTCGCGCGCCGCCGCGATCGCCGCGAGGTTGAGCGCCTCGACGTCCCGGGTCTCGGGGCGACCGTCGAGTTCCGGCAGGGTTAGCGCGATTCCGACGTCGACGCCACGCAGGGTGGGGCCGAGCTTGCCGGGCCATGCGGTGTGCCTGGCGGTGATCGGCGTCAACGATTGCCCGGTCGCCGTCCGCCACCGCGCCACGGCTTGCTCGCTGAGCGCACGCGCGGCCTCGCCGTCGACCGCTGCGGCGACGTCGTGGCGCGGCCCGTAGCTGCGGCCCAACGTCCGGCGGGCGTAATTGCGATGTTCGTGCGCGCGGGTGTCCCAACGGTCGACGGTGAGGTCGATGCCGCCGCAGAACGCCACCGAATCGTCGATCACCACGATCTTTTGGTGATGGACCGAGCCGGTGGGATGGGCACCGTCGATAGCGAAGTGGATTCGCCTGCTGCTGATCTGGTTGACCAGCGCCACCGGAGTCAGCCCAAACCAGATGCCGTCGAAGGCCGGCAGTAGACGCAGGTTGGACTTCAGTAGGTAGATGTCGAGCGTTGGCCGCTTCCACAGCATCCAATACAGAAAGGCGCCAAGCTGATTGGGGCCGGGCAGCGTCTTGGCGCGGCGCTCGAACGTCATCCTGGCGTCGAAATCCCAACCGACCAGCGTGATCCGGTGCCTGGCCCGCAACATCGCTGCCTTGACCTGCTTGAAGTAATCGGCCGCATCGACGATGTGAGCCCACTGATCGGCGCGCGCCACCCGCCAGCACGTCTGTCCGGGGATCAGCAGTCGGTCGTCGCCCACGCCGGCGCCCTCAACGAGGTTGACGGTTCAGCGTCGGCATAGCCCTGTGTACCACAGCCGGCGGCGTCCGACGCCCGCGTGGACAGGTCGGCAGGACAACGCCGCCCATCTGTACGAGGATGGAACGGTGCGGACGCTTCTCGTGCTGGCGAGCCTCGCCGCCATGATCGCCGCGGCCTCGCCCGCACACGCCGATCCGACCGGTAACCCCGACGCGAACTTTTTGGCGGCGCTCGATCGGGCAGGCGTCCCGTACAAGAACGGCGCCGTCGCCGTACAGGTCGCCAAGAAGGCCTGCGAACTTATGGACCAGGGTCACTCCAAAGCCGCCGTCATCCAGAGTGTGACGTCAGAGAACGGGGGATTCACGGTCTCGGACGCGACCAGCTTCACCACCAGCGCGGTGAACGCCTACTGTCCCCAGCACATCGGGGAGCCGGACACGGTCGCACCGCCGCCTCCGACCAACACCGGGATGTTCCCCTGGATTCCGTTGCCGCCGCTAGGCGCTGGTTAGACAGAAACGCGGGCGTTCGCAGAGGGGTTGGCACGCGGCAGCCAGGCCCGCCAAGATGGACATGGTGTGGCCCGACTGGTGGATGATTCTGATCGGCATCGCGAGTGCGTTCGCGGTGATCTGGGTGCTCCTGGCCCTCACCTTCTGGCTGCTGAGACCCAAGGCCAAGTTGCAGGACCTGGTGCGGCTGCTGCCCGACGTGCTCCGCCTGTTGAAACGCCTTGCCGCCGATTCCGAGTTGCCACGCCGGATCCGGATCGCATTGGTGGCGTTGATCGCCTTCGTCGTGTCGCCCATCGACCTGATCCCGGACGCGATCCCGGTCATCGGATTCGCCGACGACGTGGTGATCGTCGGCTTGGTGCTGCGCTGGGTCAGCCGGGTGGCCGGACCCGACGCGCTGGCCAGGCACTGGCCCGGCAGCCCCGACGGCCTGGCGACGCTGTGCTGGCTGTGCGGGCTGCCCGATCCCGCGCTGGAGTGACATGGACCTGCTTCGACGCACCCTGGGTTACCGGGTCAGGATCGGCGCACTGATCGAAATCGCGCTGTGGCTGGCCATCCCCTACCTGTGTATCGGCTTCGTGTGGACGCTTTTTCACGCCGAAGAGGCTCGACAGATTCAGGCCCGGGTGGAGGCGGTGTCGCCCACGGGAGCCGACGTCGTAGCCTTCGGCCTGACCACGGCGCTATGGCCAGCCTCGATACAAATCGCCCGGGCGTGCCCCGCCCCATAGGCAAGAGCGCGGTTTGCTCCTAGGCTGCCGGGCATGGCCATCGACCGAGCCGCGCTTCTGGCGGGCAGCATCCGATTCACCTCCGGCGTCTGGTTCCTCGTCGAGCCGTTGAGCGCCAACCGGTTCTGGGGAGATTCGCAGGAGCCGACGCCGACGGCGCGACTGTTGTTGCGGTCCATGGGTTATCGCGACGCGCTGATTGGCGGGCTGCTCGCGACCGCGGCGTTGCGCGGCAAGAACACTCGCGGCTGGTTCCTGGCCTCCGGCGGTGCCGACGCCGCCGACCTGCTGGGCGGTCTCAGCGTCCACGACGAATTGAAGCCCGCACAGCAACTCATCGGCCTGGGCGGCGTGGTCGTCGGCATCGGCGTCGGACTCTGGGGCGCCGCGCGCCGGAGCACCCGTAAGGGCGAAGCGCCGACGACCTGAACCAAGCAAAGCCGTACGCATTTGCTGGGCCGGGTCGTACGCTCATGGCGTGCCCGAAACAGCGTATGCAAACTGCGGTGATCTCAGCCTCGCGTACCAGGTGTTCGGCGCCGGACCGGTCAACCTGGTGTTCGCCGGGTCATTCGTCAGCCACGTCGAAATGTTCTGGACCGTGCCGGAGTTCGAGGCGTTCATGGGCCGGCTTTCGACGTTTTGCCGCGTGCTGCTGTTCGACAAGGCCGGAGTTGGACTCTCCGACCCGGTTCCGAAGGTGCGGACGCTCGAGGATCGGGCGGGCGAGCTGGAGGCGGTCATGGACGCCGCCGGGTTCAAAGATGCGGCGCTGTTCGGGGTTAGCGAGGGCGGCCCCGCGGCCATGCTGTTTGCCGCGACACGGCCCAAACGCACGCGGGCGCTGATCATCACCGGCTCCTCCTCCTTCACCGGCTGGGGGTCGTGGGAGGACATGGAGGGAGACCCGGCGGCGCTGCGGGAGAGGATGGCGCCCGCGCTCGGCGACGCCTACACGCCGTCGGTGGATCAGGTCGCCAGGTTCCAGGGGTTCGGCCGGGCGATCCGCCGTTCGTGGGGGAGCGGTGAGGCGCTTCGGAGTCTGCTGCCGTCGATCCGATCGACGCGCCAGCTCGCGATGCTGGAACGCATGAGCGCCAGCCCCGGAATGGCCCGGGCGACAATGGAATCCGCGTTCACAATTGACATCCGTCCCATCTTGTCGACGATCAGCGCACCCGCCCTGGTGATCCACGCCACGGCCGATTTGGTGCCCGTGCAATTCGGCCGCTACATCGCCGAGCACATCCCGAACGCGCGAATGCTGGAAGTGGCCGGCGACGACCACGCGCCCTGGTTCACCGACCCCGACCGCATTACCACCGAGATCGAAGAGTTCCTGACCGGCAGCCACAGTGCGCCGCTGCCGTCCGAGCGGGCCCTGCGCACGGTGCTCTTCACCGACATCGTCGCGTCCACCGAACGCGCGGCGGCGGACGGCGACGAACGGTGGCGCGCGGTCCTGCAACGCTTCGGTGAGATCACCGCCGGCGCGACGGAGCGGTTCGGCGGAAAGGTGGTCAAGAGCACCGGTGACGGCCACCTCGCCACCTTCGACGGGCCGACGCAGGCGATCCGTTGCGCCGAGGCCCTGCACGACCAGGCCGAAACGCTGGGCATCGAGCTGCGGGTGGGCATCCATACGGGAGAGTGCGAACTGATCGGCGCCGACATCGGGGGGATCGCGGTGCACATCGCCGCCCGCATCCTCGCCCTGGCCGGGCCCCGCGAGATCCTGGTCTCCAGCACCGTGCGGGACCTGGTCGTCGGCTCGGGAACCCACTTCGAGGACCGGGGTGGGGCCGAGCTGCGCGGCGTGCCCGGCACCTGGCAGATCCTCGCCGTCGACCGGCGCCGCGCCGGCGCGCCCTCACGCGACGCCCAGTTGGCCGCCGCGCCCACGCCCGGCCCCCGAACGGCGATGCGGCGGTCCGACCGCGCCGTTGCGCTGATGGCCAAGCGCGCTCCCTGGATGCTGCGCGGCGTGGCGCGTCTGGTCCCCGTGGCCGAACGCGGGTAAGGGGTCGCCCCGACGAGTTGAATGCGGTTGACTGGCGCCATGGCTGTGGGCGTGCTGACATTCATCACCGACGAGGGCATCGGACCGGCAGAGCTGGGTCGGGCGCTCGAAGAGCGTGGGTTCGAGTCGCTGTTCCTGGCCGAGCACACCCACATCCCGGCGGGCGAGGTAACGCCCTACCCGGCGGGTGGGCCGATTCCGCGGAAGTATTACCGCACGCTGGATCCGTTCGTCGCATTGACGGCGGCCGCCGTCGTCACCGAGCGGCTGGTCCTGGGCACCGGCATCGCGCTGGTGCCCCAGCGCGATCCCATTCACACGGCCAAGGAAGTGGCGTCACTGGATCTGGTGTCGCAGGGTCGATTTCGGTTCGGCGTGGGCGTGGGCTGGCTGCGCGAGGAAATCGCCAACCACGGGGCCGACCCGTCGGTCCGGGGACGGGTGGTCGACGAGCGATTGGACGCGATCATCGAGATCTGGACGCACGAAAAGGCCGAATACCACGGCGAATTCGTGGACTTTGGCCCCATCTACAGCTGGCCCAAGCCGGTGCAAGAGCCCTATCCGCCGCTGTACTTCGGCGGCGGACCCGCGGGCTTCAAACGCATCGCCCGGCTGCACGCCGGCTGGCTGTCGATGACACCGTCGGCGGAGGTGTTAGCGCCTCAACTGGAGCGGCTGCGCGATGCGGCCGGCAGCGACGTGCCGGTGATCAGCCTCCATGCCGGCGCGTCGACGGCCAAAGAGCTCGAGGGCTACCTCGCTCTGGGAGTGGAGCACCTGCTGGTGGAACTGCCCACCGAACCTCGCGACGAAACGCTTCGCCGGCTCGACGAGCTGCGGGCCGAGTTTGCGAAGCTAACGTAAGGCTAAGTGCCGCAAAATGTTTGGTACTTCCCGAAGTCCTCGGGGGCCGGGGTGGCGTAGCGTTCCAGCCCCGGTCTTTCGTCGTAGGGTGCCCTCACCGCGGCCAGCAGCCGCTCGACGGGGGTGAGGTCGCCGGCCGTCGCGGCGGTCAGCGCCTCCTCGACCAGGTGGTTGCGCGGAATGTAGACCGGGTTGGCCCGGTCCATGACGTCCGCGTCCGGGCGCAGGGCCTGCCAGCGCGGCAGCCACGCGTCGAACCCGGCGAGGTCGATGAACTCCCCGCGCGCCGGTTCGGTGTCGCCGCGCGCGGCTCGGCCGAGCCGACGGAAAAAGGAGGTGTAGTCGACGTGGCTGCCCTTCAGCAAGGCCAGCAAGTCGTCGACCAGCTCCGCGAAGTCTCGGGCGTCGACGTCGGACACGCCGAGTTTGGCGCGCATCCCAGATGACCACACGGCGTCGTACTCGCGCTGGAACACCCCGAACGATTGCTCCGCCAGCGCGACTCCCTCGTCGACATCGTCGGAGAACAGCGGAAGCAGCGTCTCGGCGAAGCGGGCGAGGTTCCAGCCGGCGACCAGGGGCTGGTTGCCATACGCGTAGCGGCCCCAGAAGTCGATGGAACTGAAGACCGTCTCGGGGTCGTAGGCCTCCATGAACGCGCACGGCCCGTAGTCGATCGTTTCGCCCGAGATCGTCATGTTGTCGGTGTTCATCACCCCGTGGACGAATCCGATCAGCATCCAGCGCGCAATCAGCGACGCCTGGACGGCGACCACCCCCTCGAAGAGCGCCAGGTAGGGGCGTTCGGCGTCCGCGGCGCCGGGGTGGTGCCGGGCGATCGCGTGGTCGGCGAGGCGCCGCAGCAGGTCCACGTCGCCGGTCGACGCGGCGAACTGGAAGCTGCCCACCCGCAGGTGGCTGCTGGCCACGCGCGCCAGCACGGCCCCCGGAAGTTCCGCCTCGCGCAGCACCGGGCGGCCGGTGCCCACGACGGCCAACGATCGCGTGGTGGGCACCCCGAGCGAATGCATGGCCTCGCTGACGATGTACTCGCGCAGCATCGGCCCCACCGCGGCCAGGCCGTCGCCGCCGCGGGCGAACGGTGTCGGTCCGGAGCCCTTCAGGTGGATGTCACGCAAGCGTCCGTCGCGGTCGACGAGTTCGCCGAGCAGCAGCGCGCGGCCGTCGCCCAGCCGTGGCACGAAGCCGCCGAACTGATGCCCGGCGTAGGCCTGGGCCACCGGCGCGGCCGAGCTGGGGACCAACGCGCCGACCAGGAAGCGCAGCCCGTCGGGGCCGCGCAACCAGTCGGCGTCCAGGCCAAGCTCGGTGGCGAGCCGCTCGTTGAACGCGAGCAGCCGGAGGTCGGCCGGGGCCTCGGCTTGCCAGCGGACCGCCATCTCCGGCAATTCACGGAAGAACCGGTCCTGCAGGGCAACGGTCATATCCGGGGCGACGCTCACCTCTACGAGCCTACGGAAACGGCTAGGAGCCGAGGGCCTGGCCGATCAGGTCCCGGGCCCGGTCCAGCATCGAGGCGAACGGCCCAAGGGCGAAGTTGAGCTTCGCCGACTCCACGCCGGGGTGCGGGTGGGTTGGCGCGATGGCCTGCGCCGCTCGCACCGCGGTGCCCATCCGCTTGAGGTCAGCCTCGTCGACTTCCCGCTGCAGCACGGGGAACTCGTCGCTTTCCTCCTGATTGGCGTGGTCGAGCACGGCGTCGCGCAGCTTGGTCACCTCGTTGACGAACTCCTGCGAGGTGATGTCGAGTTTCTCGATCTGCGACAGCAACTCCTTGGCCTCGTGCTCCTCTTTGAGGCGGGCGTCGACGATCGCGTCGCCGGCGTCGGCCTCGCGGCGCACGCGCGGATGCACCACCATTTCCTCGGCCGTCTCGTGCACGGCCAGCAGCTGACGCAGCGTGGTGAACGGTTTTTCTCGCGCCTGGGGGTCAGTCGCGTGCAGCACCTCGTCGAACAGGTCCTCGATCAGGTTGTGCTGCGCCTTCAGGAATGCGACGACTTCCTCGGGCGATTGGACAATCATGTCGGCCATCGCCGATACCTCCAGTGTTCTCGGGGATTAGGGACGCGCACGATGGGCTGTGTGCGGCTTGGCGAGGCATACCCGCTGCACAAACGCCTAAACGACGCCGCGCTGCTGCGCGCCGCCGCCTTCGCGGCCAGATCCCCGCCAGGCGTGGGTGCCTGACGGGGATCTGAACTGTGCGAACGCGTCAGACGGTTCGGTCGTGGGTGGCCGGCCCGACGCCGGTCCCGACGGCGGTGTCCTTCCGGCGCCTCAGCCCGGCGAGCCCGCCCAAGCCGAGGAGGCCGGCGAGGCCCCACAGCCCGGTGTTGTCGCTGTGCTGATCAGTGTTGTTGCTGTTGTCCGCCAACGTCGTTGTGGTCGCCGTCGGTGCGGGAGCGCTCGGGGTGGTGGCGTTAGCTACACCTGCCCCACCCAACAGCAGTGCCCCGGTGGCGGAAGCAATCGCAATGGCCTTACGCATGTCTACTCCTAAAGGGTTTTTCCTAGCCCAGGCGGGTGACCAGGTTGCTCTAGCCCCCCACGGGAAGCGACGCGCGGCAATGGGCCGCAGCGTGGCGACTGCTGGCTACCCCGGGCAGCCCGCGGGAAACCCGTTCCCAGAACGCGTTTCGTTTGCTGTCCTAGCCGGCTGGCGGAGGACGCCACACCGCCGAAAGCGATCTGCGTCACAGGGCGGACGGTGATGTTATCGGCCGGCGGCCGAATGGGTAGCCGCTAAAAAGGCGCTTTCATGCCGAGCCAATCAATCAATGCAGGAGGCCACATTTCGATGACTTCATCGGACAAGACCACGGTGCTCGCGCAGTTGCGCGCGCTCCACCAGCTGACCAACACCGAGATCCAGGTCGCCGAGACCCGCATCGCGCAGGCCCGCACCGAGGCCGTCCAGCGTGAGCTGACGCAGAACGCGTCGAACGCCCGCGGCCGGTCGGAGGCCATCGAGAAGGCGATCCGCGACCTGGGCGGCGTCCCCGACATCGTGGGCCCGTTCCTGGGCCGTGCGGCCGCGGCGGTCAAGGCCCTGACCGAGCAGGCCCAGCCGTTCGACGAGGCGCTACTGGGTGACCTCGCGCTCGAGGACCAGCTCCTGGACCGCTCCCGCTACCTCAAAGCCCTGGCCGTCGCCGCCGAGCTTCCCGACGTGGAGAGCCTGGCGACGCGGCTGATCACCGCCCACTCGGCGACCGTCGACTGGCTGACGACCGTGCTGGCCGAGGACGCGTTGGGCGGCCCGGCCGCGCTGCGTCGCACGCCGTTGCAGGCGGCGGCCGGCACCGCGGTGAAATTGGTGAACCTGCCGGTCGAGTGGTCGTTCCGAGGCGTGGACCGGGCCGCTGACGCGCTGCGTTCGGCCCGCCCGACCTTCAACGAATTCGTCAGCCGCGGCGCCCACGCCGGTGACGTGGCGACGAAGGCGCTCGCCGCGTCCCGGAACGCCGCCCTCGAGGCGGCCGAGAAGGTCACCCGCGGCGAGGGCGCGCGGCAGGCCGCCGACGCCCTGCACGCGGCCCGCACGGCGGTGGGGGTCCTGGACCCCGACGAGCTGCCCATCGCCAACTACGACGAGCTCAACGTCAGCGAGGCCGTCGCCGAGGTGAAGGAGCTCGCCAATCCGCGCGACGTGCGCGCGATCATCGCCTACGAGGAGGCGAACAAGAATCGCCAGCGGGTGGTTTCGGCCGCCCAGACGCGCGTCGCCGCGATCGCGCAGGAGGTTGTCGGCATCAACTAGCTCACAGCGGGCTTACGCGAGGCCGCCCGGGCGACCGTTCTGGTCCGTCCGGGCGGCCGAGCCGTTTCTCGGGGACATGCCCAACCGGTCGTTGGGGCTTATCGCTACGGTTAGAGCACCAGCCCGACATCGCCAACAACGAAAAGACGAGATGTACGACCAGGTCAACAGCAGCGCGACGGAGCCCGACGACGTCATCGGCTACCGCATCGATCCCGTTCTGGCCCGCAGCTGGCTGCTGGTCAACGGCGCGCACGCCGACCGCTTCCAGTCCGCGGCGCACTCGCGCGCCGACATCGTCGTGCTCGACATCGAGGACGCCGTCGCGCCCAAGGACAAGCACGCCGCGCGTGACAACGTGGTGAGTTGGCTGAGCGCCGGCAACACCGACTGGGTCCGGGTCAATGGCTTCGGCACGCCGTGGTGGGCGGACGACCTGGCCGCGCTGGCCGCGACGCCGGTCGGCGGGGTGATGCTGGCGATGGTCGAATCGGTGGACCACGTCACCGAGACCGCGCAGCGGCTGCCCAACGTCCCGATCGTGGCGCTGGTGGAAACGGCCCGCGGGCTGGAGCGCATCACCGAAATCGCCGCCGCCAAGGGCACGTTCCGGCTGGCGTTCGGCATCGGCGATTTCCGCCGCGATACCGGTTTCGGTGAGGACCCGAGCACGCTGGCCTACGCCCGGTCGCGGTTCACGATCGCCGCGAAGGCGGCCAGCCTGCCCAGCGCCATCGACGGGCCCACGATCGGCTCCAACGCGCTGAAGCTGATCGAGGCCACGGCGGTGTCCGTGGAGTTCGGGATGACGGGCAAGATCTGCCTGACCCCGGATCAATGCGCCGTGGTGAACGAGGGGCTGTCGCCGTCGCAAGACGAAATATCTTGGGCGAAAGAGTTTTTCGCGGAGTTCGAACGCGACGGCGGGGAGATTCGCAACGGCTCCGACCTGCCGCGCATCGCCAGGGCCACCAAGATCCTCGAACTGGCGCGCGCCTACGGCATAGAATCGTCGGACTTCGACGACGAAGAACGGGATCATTCGCCCGCGCCGTCGGACACCTATCACTACTGAGTTCGCGAGACGGGTCGACAGATGAGCGTTGCCGTGGATTTCCATTTCGACCCGATGTGCCCGTTCGCTTACCAGACCTCGCTGTGGATCCGCGACGTTCGCGAGCAGCTGGGAATCACCGTCGACTGGCGCTTTTTCAGCCTCGAGGAGGTCAACCGGTCGGAGGGCCAGAAACACCCGTGGGAGCGGGAGTGGTCCTACGGCTGGTCGCTGATGCGGATCGGGGCGCTGCTGCGCCGCACCGACATGTCGCTGCTGGACCGCTGGTACGCCGCCGTCGGGCACGAACTGCACACGCTGGGCGGCAAACCGCACGATCCGGCCGTCGCGCGGCGCTTGCTGAGCGACATCGGGGTCGAGGCGTCGGTTCTCGATGCGGCGCTTGACGACCCGACGACTCACGACGAGATACTGCGCGAGCATCAGCGGGTCATCGACGCCGGCGGCTACGGAGTGCCCACGCTTTTCCTGTTGGGGCAGTGCCTGTTTGGGCCGGTGCTGGTGGACCCGCCGACCGGGCCGCAGGCCCTGACGCTGTGGAACGTCGTCGCCGGCATGGCCGAGTTGCCGCACGTGTACGAGCTGCAGCGGCCCAAATCGCCGGCAGACGCGGAACTGATCGGCCGCGCGCTGCGCCCGTACCTCGATGGGCGTGACTGGGTCAGCATCAATCGCGGCGAGGTCGTCGACGTCGAGCGCCTCACCGGCCAGGCTTGACCGCGCCCTCGCTACGCTGGCGAGCGTGACCGGCAAGGGCCCCATCCGGGTGGCGCGGGTCTACGACGACCTCACACCCGAGGACGGCCAGCGCGTGCTGGTCGACCGGATCTGGCCGCGGGGAGTGCGCAAGGACGACCCCCGCGTGGGCATCTGGTGCAAGGAGGTCGCGCCGTCCAAGGACCTCCGCGAGTGGTATCACCACCGGCCCGAACTCTTCGACGAATTCGCGTCGCGTTACCACGCGGAACTGCGCGGCAACCCGGCGCTCGGGGAATTGCGGGAACTGGCCAAGCGCGGCGGCGTCACCCTGGTCACCGCCACCCGCACCCCCGACATCAGCCACGCGGCCGTTCTGGTGGAGCTGCTGAAAAGCCGCTGACCGCGTGAGACGATCGGCCGATGCGGCTGGGATTGCATGCCCTGGGGATCGGTGCCGGCGCCGACCGCGCGGTGATCGACGCCGTGGCGTCAACCGCGGACGACTGCGGCTTCGCCACGTTGTGGGTGGGCGAACACGTGGTCATGGTCGACCGGCCCGCCTCTCGCTATCCCTACTCCGATGACGGCGTGATCGCCGTTCCCGCACAAGCGGATTGGCTCGATCCGATGATCGCGCTGAGCTTCGCCGCGGCCGCTTCGTCGCGGATCCGGCTGGCGACGGGCGTGCTGCTGCTCCCCGAACACAACCCCGTGGTGGTGGCCAAGCAGGCGGCCAGCCTGGATCGGCTCAGCGGTGGGCGCCTGGCGCTGGGGGTCGGCATCGGGTGGTCCCGGGAGGAATTCGCCGCACTGTCGGTGCCCTTCGCCCGGCGGGGGGCGCGCACCGCCGAATACGTCGCCGCGATGCGCGCGCTGTGGCGAGACGACATCGCTTCGTTCCACGGTGACTTCGTTGGGTTCGACTCGATCCGGGTCAACCCGAAGCCGGTGCGCGATCGGCGTATCCCGATAGTGGTTGGCGGCAACAGCGATTCGGCGATGAGGCGGGTGGCTAACTGGGCGGACGGCTGGTACGGGTTCAACCTCGACGGCGTTGGCGCCGCGCGCGATCGGGTCGACACACTGGACCGGTTGTGCGCCGAGGCGGGGCGTGACCGTGGGCAACTATGGCTCTCGGTGGCGCTGCGCGACGCGGGGTTGGGCGATGTCGGCGCGCTCACCGAATTGGGCGTGGACGAATTGGTTCTCGTCGAGTCGCCGCCCGAGGCCCCCGAGGCGGCGGCCGATTGGGTCTCGGCGCTGGCCGAGCGGTGGATGGCGGTGATACCGGCGTGAGCCAGACCGATCCGGTGCTGCCGCGGGAGTTGACCGATATCACCGACGAGGTTCGTGCGGTCCCGCCGCCGCCCATACCGACGTTGCCCGAGCCCTACGGGCTGCGACTCGTCGACCCGGACAACGACGCCGAGATGATCGCCGAGTGGATGAACCGGCCGCACCTGGCGCAAGCGTGGGAGTCCGCGTGGCCGGTGGCGCGCTGGCACCGCTACCTACGTGCGCAACTCGATGGCGGCTTTTCCCGGCCGTTCATCGCCACACTCGACGCGATTCCGCGCGCTTACATCGAATTATACAGGGCGGCAAAGGATTCCATCGCCAAGCGGTATGAGTATGATCCCCACGACCTGGGTCTGCACGTCGCGGTCGCCGATCTGGAGTACATCAAGCGCGGACACGTCAGCTTCCTGCTGCCGCATTTGGTGGGCAGCATTTTGGGCCTGGATCCGGCATGCCGGCGCATCATGTTCGATCCCGACCACCGCAACGTCCTGGCCCGCACGTTCTGCGAGCGGGGCGGCTGCCTGTTCCTCGGCGAGCACCAGATGGCGAACCGGCGGATGGCGCTGTACATGCTGCCGCGCACGCCCGAGGACGGGCCGCGCGCCTGAGTCAGACGAGCTCGGCGAGCCGCTGCGCGAGGAAGGCGGCCGCTTCACCGAGCGCGACACTGACGACGATGTTGGCCGTCGCCGCGCGCACCTGGCGTTCCTCGCCGAGCCGCTGCGTCTCCAGCATCCAGGTGGAGAACGTGGTGTAGGCGCCCACGAACGCGGTGCCGGCCAGCAGGGCCGCCTCCTTGCTGAGCACGAGGCCCCCGAGGAAGCCCAGCAGCGCGGCGCCGCTGATGTTCACGACCAGCGTGCCGAACGGAAAGGACCGCGCCGCCCGGCGGGCCACCGCGCGGTCGACCACGAAGCGCAGCACCGACCCGATGCCGCCGATCACCACGACGCCGGCCCACACCGCGACGGTCGTGACCGTGGCCGTCATCCGCGGATCCGTACCCGGCGCACCAGCTTGGTGGCCACGTGCACCGCCAGCAGTCCCAGCACGATGCTGGCGAGGGTGTAACCCGCTGCCAGGGCCCAATGGCCGTGTTCGAGCATGCGCACCGTCTCGACCTGCATCGTGGAGAACGTCGTGAGCCCGCCGCACAATCCGGTCCCGAGCAGCGGGCGCCGGTAGCTCGACAGCGGCAACCGCTCCAGCAGCCGGGTGGTGAAGTAACCCAACAGGAAGGCGCCGACGATGTTCACCGTGAACGTCGGCCAGGGCCAGCTCGCCGGGTCGCCCGCGGCGAGTGTGCCCAAGCCGGCGCGGGCCAGGGAGCCCAGCGCCCCGCCGGCGAACACCGCGGCCAGCTCGCGATAGTCGTGTGCCACGCGCGATCCCTTCCGGCTTTGCCAGGACTTACGGGTGGGTGAACCGGGGACGTCAGAAAAGTACCTGACAAGTCGGTCACGTGCGGCGCGGGCAGAATTGACAACCATGGCCCACCCCCGTGCCGGTCAGCCGGCCCAGCCCGAAGACCTTGTCGATCTGCCTCACCTGGTGACGGCCTACTACACGGTGGCGCCCGATCCCGACGACGTCGCTCAGCAGGTGGTGTTCGGCACGTCGGGCCATCGCGGGTCGGCGCTGAGCGGGGCCTTCAACGAGGCCCACATCCTGGCCATCACCCAGGCGATCGTCGAATACCGCGCGGCGCACGGCACAACCGGGCCGTTGTTCATCGGCCGTGACACGCACGGGCTCTCCGAGCCGGCGTGGGTGTCGGCGCTGGAGGTGCTGGCCGCCAACGATGTGGTGGCGATGATCGACTCGCGCGACCGCTACACGCCCACACCGGCGGTCAGCCACGCCATCCTGCGCTACAACCGCGGACGCACCGAAGGTCTGGCCGACGGGATCGTCGTCACGCCCTCGCACAACCCGCCGCCCGACGGCGGCTTCAAGTACAACCCGCCCAACGGCGGTCCCGCGGACACCGACGCGACCAACGCAATCGCCAAGCGCGCCAACGAGATTCTGCGCGCCAGGGGAGCGGAGGTGAAGCGGGTGCCGCTGGCCCGCGCGCTCGGCAGCGTCGAGCGCTACGACTACCTGGGCACCTACGTCGACGACCTGCCGGACGTGGTCGACATCGACGCGATCCGCGCGGCCGGGGTGCGCATAGGCGCCGACCCGCTGGGCGGCGCGAGCGTCGACTACTGGGGTGAGATCGCCCAGCGGCACGGCCTCGACCTGACGGTGGTGAACCCACTGGTCGACGCGACCTGGCGGTTCATGACGCTCGACCATGACGGCAAGATCCGGATGGACTGCAGCTCGCCCGACGCGATGGCTGGGCTCATCCGCGTGATCGCCACCTCGGACCTCTATCAGATCGCCACCGGCAACGACGCCGACTCCGACCGGCACGGCATCGTCACTCCCGACGAGGGGCTGCTCAACCCCAACCACTACCTGGCGGTGGCCATCGACTACCTCTACACGCACCGGCCGTCGTGGCCGGAGGGCATCGCCGTCGGCAAGACGGCCGTCAGTTCGTCGATCATCGACCGGGTGGTCGCCGGGATCGGCCGCAAGCTCGTCGAGGTGCCGGTCGGGTTCAAGTGGTTCGTCGACGGCCTGATCGGCGGGACCATCGGCTTCGGCGGCGAGGAGTCCGCGGGGGCGTCGTTCCTGCGGCGCGACGGCTCGGTGTGGACCACCGACAAGGACGGCATCATCCTGGCGCTGCTGGCGTCCGAGATTTTGGCCGTCACCGGATCGACCCCGTCGGAGCGCTATCGGGAGCTGACCGACGAGTACGGCACGCCGTCGTATGCGCGGGTCGACGCGCCCGCCGACCGCGAGCAAAAGGCCCGCCTGGCCAAGCTCTCCCCGGATCAGGTGACCGCCACCGAGGTGGCCGGCGAGCCGATCACCGCGAAACTCACCGCGGCGCCCGGCAATGGCGCCGCGCTGGGTGGGCTGAAGGTGACAACCGCCAACGCATGGTTTGCCGCGCGGCCGTCGGGCACCGAGGACGTGTACAAGATTTACGCCGAATCGTTCAACGGCCCGGAGCATTTGGCCCAGGTGCAGGAAGCCGCGCGCGAGGTGGTTAATAAAGTCATTGGGTGACCATTTCCCTTCGCCTCGCCCGCACGGGGGAATGCGGGTCCCGTCCGGCGCGCTTGCCGCGCGAAGCGTGGATCCTCAGCTGGGCGAACATCATGGTCGCGCTGGGCTACGGGGTGGTCTCGCCGGCGCTACCCGCATTCGCGCATACCTTCGGGGTCAGCATCAAGGCGGTGACTTTCTTGGTCACCGTCTTTTCGTTGAGCCGCCTGTGTTTCGCCCCGGTCAGCGGGGCGCTTGTGCAACGGCTGGGCGAACGGCGGATCTACATCGGCGGTTTGCTGATCGTGGCGTTGTCCACGATCGCGTGCGCATATTCGCACACCTATTGGCAGTTATTGACTTTCCGCGCGATCAGCGGCATCGGCTCGACGATGTTTTTTGTCTCGGCCCTGGGCCTGATGATCCATATCAGCCCGCCCGACGCGCGCGGGCGGATCGCGGGCCTGTTCACCACCTCGTTCATGGTGGGCGCGGTCGGCGGCCCGGTGATCGGCGGCCTGACGGCCGGCTGGGGGTTGACCGCTCCGTTCATCGTGTACGGCGTCGTCATGCTCGGAGTGGTCGTGGCGCTGTTCTTCGGCCTGCGGCATTCGGCGCTGGCCGCGCCGCCGCCCCCGACACGCTCCACGGTGACGATGCGTCAGGCGCTGCGTTACCGCGCGTATTGGTCGGCGCTGCTGGCAAATTTCGCGACGGGCTGGTCCGCGTTCGGTCTGCGCGTCGCGCTGGTCCCGCTGTTCTTGTCCGACGTGATGGGCGAAAGCGTCGGCGTCATCGGGGCGGCGCTGTCGGCGTTCGCGGCGGGTAACGCCGTGGCCGTCGTCCCCAGCGGCTATCTGTCCGACCGGATGGGACGGCGCACGTTGTTGATCGTCGGGCTGGCGGCATCCGGTGTGGCGACCGCCGCGCTCGGTGTCGTGTCGTCGTTGCCGGCGTTCATGGTCGCGGCGGCCGTGTCCGGCGCGACGACCGGCATCTTCATGTCGCCGATGCAGGCCGCGGTGGCCGACCTGCTGGGCAGCGAGGCGCGCGCGGGCATGCCGGTGGCGGCGGTGCAGATGGTGTCCGATCTGGGTGCCATCGTCGGCTCCGTGACGGTCGGCTGGGCCGCCGAGAAGCTCGGATTCGGGTGGGGCTTCGGCATCAGCGGGATCGTCTTGCTGATCGCCGCGCTCGGTTGGGTACTGGCGCCGGAAACCCGGACGCTCATCCAGCCCGAAGCCGTGCCGGCCGAGGCGGACGACGACGAGGCGGCCTGATCAGCAGCTTTGAACCACGGTTGCGGTTGGTGTAGCTTCGATTGGCACGACTTGGGGCTATGGCGCAGCTGGTAGCGCACCACACTGGCAGTGTGGGGGTCAGGGGTTCGAGTCCCCTTAGCTCCACCAGGCAAAAGTCTCTCTTGCGAACGTATCTGCACACCGTTTGACGGCAATTGTGACGACCACCGGATTCTGCTCCTGATCCAGCCACGGCGTCTGAGCTAGACGAACGCGGGCATCGATTCCCAGCCTCGGACAGCCGAGGCGGACGATAGGTGTGCGTTGTCGGTGTCGATGTCCCATTCGGGGAAGCGCTTGAGGATTTCCTCGAGCGCCACCCGTGCCTCCAGCCTCGCAAGCGCTGCTCCAAGGCAAAAGTGAGCTCCCACGCTGAACGCCAGATGCTGACGCGGCCGGCGATGGATGTCGAATCGATCTCCGTCGGGCGGGAATTGGCGGTGGTCACGGCAGGCCGAGGCGATAAGCGGCATCATGACGCTGCCCTCGGGCACCGTGTGGCCGTACCACTCGGTATCGCGAGTGACGTAGCGGGCGAGGTGCGGTACCGGGGGTTCGTAGCGCAGCAGCTCCTCGATCGTCTGTGGAATCAACTGGTGATTCGCTGCGATTTCGCGCCGCTGGTCGCGATGGTCGGCGAGAACCTTTCCTGCCCAGCCGAGGAGTCGGGTGGTGGTCTCGTTGCCCGCGGCAGCGATGAGCCCGATATAGAGCAGGATTTCGTCGCGGGTCAGCTTTCGGCGAAGACCTGCCTCGTCCTCGAATTCGACGTTGAGGAGCTCGGTCATGATGTCGTCGGAGGGGTGTTCGACGCGCCAGTCGAGATAAGCGGCGAACACCTCGTCGTAGGCCTCGTCGGGGTTGATGCCCTTGGCCAGGGTCATGGGTTGGCCGGCCTCGGTGAGCAACGACGCGTTCGAGCGATCCCGGACGCGTTCTTGGTCCTGCTCGGGGATGCCGACCAGCATCCCGATGACCCTCATCGGCATTTGGGCGCCGAGATCGGCAATAAAGTCGAATCGTCCAGTGCCGACAAGGGGATCGAGACATTGTGCGCAAAACGCTCGAATTTTGCCCTCGAGTGCTGCGACTTTGCGAGGGGTGAATACCCGCGCGAGCAGCTTTCGGTGAATGTCGTGAACCGGTGGGTCTTCGAAAACGATGATGCCAGAAGGTATCTCGATGTTGGCCTTGATCACTTCGAGGATCATTCCGCGCGATGAACTGAAGGTACCGGTGTCGACGAGCGCGCGGCTCACGTCGTCGAAACGACTGAGCGCGTAGAAATCGTACGGCTCGTTGTAGTACAGCGGCGACTCCTCGCGCAGCCGCCGGAACGCCGGGTAGGGATCGGCCAGAAGTTCCACATCGTAGGGGTCGTACCGAATGTCGCTGACCTCACTTACGGCCATGGCCCGTCCTCCTGGAGCAGTGGAACCTGCCGCGATTCCTTGAGGTATCACAGCAGACCCAGCGCCGACTGACAAGACAAATCAGACCAATATGTTGCGTCATCGTTGACTATTGCGGATTCACGCGGTGTGGTGAAGGGCGGGGTACTGCGGGCAGTCGCGTGCTGTTCCTACCGGTTTCGTACGGTCTGGCATGTGTGAAGCGGAGGATGTCCGTTGACCTTGGCTTCAACTCGCAATACTTTTAGCTTCACGTTGTCACGTCGAACGGAACTGGAGCACGATGATGGGCCTTGTCCATGCGTAGCCATGGATGGTCGGGCCGCACGCCGGCCTCCGACGAGGAAGCCGTCAACAGGATTTTGGACGCGGTTGACTCCTTGGTTGCCGAAGGCGGATCGGCCATCCGCGTCAGCGACCTGGCCCGCGTTCTGGGAGTGAGCCGCCAGACCATCTACCGTTACTTTCCTGGGGCTGACGCGCTTGTGGTCGGCAGCCAGATGCGTTCGGCTAATGGCTTTCTCGATCGTTTAGCCGATCACCTGCGGGGGTGGACAAATCCGGCGGCTGCCGTCGTCGAGGGCGTAGCATTCGCGGCCGAGGAGTTCGCCGACGACCCGCTGATGGCACGCGTCCTAGACGCACGGCTACCGGGTGGCACGTCGGCCTCGTTGACCGCCGGCGCGGCGTTTGGCCTGGGACGAGAGATGTTCCGACGATATGACGTCGACTGGGCCGCTCATGGCTTCGACGACGCCGCGATCGACGATCTCATCGAACTCGCTGTACGCACACTGCAGTCGGTTCTGCTCGATCCTCCCGCGCGGCCGCTCAACCCCGTGGCACTCCGCAGTCTCGTGGGCAGATGGCTCGGACCGGCAGTCCTCTATCACCAGCTGACCCGTGACATCGACGCACTAACCGCTCTCACGCAGGCCGGCCAACTGGCTCCCAGCGCTCGCGGATCGGTCAAACTGGCGTGACGCGAGCGCGTCAAGTTCACCGATGCAGGTTCCACTGGCCGCAGTCCGCGGCAAGGACGTCGTTGACGTCGACTTGGAGCCCCCCGACCACCGGGCCCGGATTCGATGGTGTGCTCACCACGCGTTGGTAGAGAACGGCGGTGCGGTCGACCTGGCCGCGCGACCAGGCCTTGGTCTGCCAGGCCCACCGGTGGCCGGGGGTGCCCGAATTTCCGATGACGCCGTCGGCGGCGGCCCATTGGCACACGTCGATTCCGCCGTAGACGCCGGTGCGCTGCACTCCCAGCACCGAATTGATTCCGCGAAACCACTTGAGCGCCAAGTTGTTCCAGGTGTCGTGGTTGATGTCCTCGTCGACGCTGAAGAAGATCGGGGCGCTCTGACCGCCACCGGCCGCGGTGTGCAGCTGCCAGGCGGTGCGAGCGTCCGCAACGCCGCCCTCGAACCCGCGCCTGAAGTCCGATGGTGCCGTCCCGCCCGGCTTGCCGTATTGGTAATTGCTGACGATCATCAGCCCGGCGGCGGTCAGCTGCTCGGCGTAGGGCCGCGTGATCGGCTTGGCGCCCATGGACGAGCCGGGGCGCGACAGCGAGACGTAGTTGATCACCCCGGCGTAACCGGCGGCTCGAATCTGGTCCGCAGGAATTTGGCGCATCGCGAAGTCGATCAGTCGAGGAGTGGCAGGGGCCGGAGCAGGGACGGCGCCGGCGACACTCGTCGAGGCCGCGTACAACCCCGGCAGTGCAGAAATGGCAACGGCGTAACGCAACAGGTCGCGCCGGGAAATGGCGCGCGACGGCCGCACATTCGCCGACGAATCCTGCATCGCGTGATGTTAATTTTGTGACTTTTGTCGACATAAGTGGCGCGTAGTAGTCGATATCAAATCGGTGTCTGCGGTTGATCGTGTCGAGTCGTGACTGGAAGCGCCGGTGACGTGCGATCCCGACCTATCAGCGCCGACAACGGGCCGGTCGCGGACCTCCGCGACTAGGCAGCGAACTCTCAGAATCCTCGTACCGGCGGTACGCATAACCGGCCACCGGTGTGGGTACGCGGCCGAGTGAACGATTGTTCGCAGCCAATTCGGGAGGAAGCTTTCGATGCCCGAGGTCCAACTTCACCACGAGGGACATCCCCTCTACCGCCGGATGGTCCGGTTCGACTGGTCGGAGACGCCGTTGCACTGGGTGCCCGACGACCCGTTT
Organism: Mycobacterium sp. E3339; assembly: GCF_001666915.1. NCBI lineage: Bacteria > Bacillati > Actinomycetota > Actinomycetes > Mycobacteriales > Mycobacteriaceae > Mycobacterium > Mycobacterium sp. E3339. Next base: position 40,373 of record NZ_LZIZ01000148.1, read on the forward strand.
TCGACGCACATGATCAACGTCCTGCATCTGCTGCTGCCCGAGGGCGAGCGGCACTTCATCAAGGCCGTCCTCGAGGCGTCGTCGCTGGTCGACGATCCGGAGTTGGAGGCCGCGATCAAGCCGTTCATCCAGCAGGAGTCCTGGCATGCGTGGGCGCACCAGGTGGTACTGGACCACTTAGCCGAACAGGGCATCGAAACCAAGCCGTACACGGACCGGCTCGGGAGATTGTTGTCAATGACCCTGGGGGACCCGCCCAAGTGGTTTCCGCCGGCCATGAAGCGGTGGTGGCTGTATCGGCGCCTGGCCGACGTGGCCGCGCTGGAACACTACACAGCGATGCTGGGCCAATGGGTGCTGACCAACCGAGGTCTGGACTACGCGAAGGCCGACCCCATGATGCTCGACCTGCTGCGCTGGCACGGGGCCGAGGAGGTCGAGCACCGCTCGCTGGTGTACGACGTCTACCAACACGTCTCGGGGAACTACTTCATCAGGGCGTTCTCGATGTTGTTCGTCTCGCCGCTGTTCATCGGTTGGTGGGTCGCGGGGGCTCGTTACCTGATGGCCCAGGACCCGACCATCGATCAGAAGTGGCGTTTTAGGGACTGGCTGTCGGCCGCCCGCGAGTACCGGATACCGGGCCCGTGGAAGCTGCTCGTGACGACGCCCGTCCGGTACATGCGGCCCAGCCATCATCCGAACGACGAGGGGTCAACACAGATGGCTGTCGACTACCTGAACTATTCCCCGGTGGCGAAGGCCGCGCGGGAGCGGGCACGCTCCCAAGGGAAGTCGCCGGATCAGACGCAAGGGATCGAGGGCAACGGAGCGCGAAAGGCGGTGGCGCGATGAAGGTTTCGGTCGATCTCGACACCTGTGATGGCAACGGCGTGTGCATGAGCATCTGCCACGAGGTGTTCGACGTGCGGGAGGACGGCCTCCACGTGCTGCAAGAGGACGCGCCCGAAGAGCTGCGCCAGCAGTTGATCGGCGCCGAGGTGTCCTGTCCGACACAGGCGATCACGGTGGAGGACTGATCGATGCCGACTAGGCAGCTGGGGAACCTGAAAGAGATCGTCGTTGTCGGTGCCGGTGTGGCGGGCATGCGCGCGGCGGAGGCGCTGCGGCACGAGGGCTATGACGGCGCCCTGACCATCGTGGGCGCCGAGCGGCAGGCGCCCTACCATCGGCCGCCGCTGTCGAAGAAGTTTCTCACCGGCCACGTGCACCGGGCCGGTGTCGACCTGGCGCCGCAATTCGATATTGGTGCGCGTGTGCTCCGCGGCGCGGCGGCGCTCGAGTTGGACCTGTCGTCGCGCGTCGTCCACGTGCATGACGACGGCCAGGACCTGCCCCTGCCGTTCGACGGACTTGTGGTGGCCACCGGGGCGGTCCCGCGCGAGTGGCCGGGCGGCCCGGTTCCGGACGGGGTGCTATTGCTGCGCACGGTCGAAGACTGCCTGGCCATCCGGGAACGGTTGGCTTCGCGCCCTCGGGTCGTGGTGGTCGGGGGCGGGTTCATCGGCGCCGAGGTCGCCGCGAGTTGTCGGTTGATGGGCCTGGACGTCACGCTGGTCGAAAAAGCCGACAGCCCATTGCTTTCCGCGTTGGGTAAGGAGCTGGCGTCACGCTGGGCCGATTTGCATCGTCAGCATGGCGTGGACCTGCGGGTGGGCGTGGGCGTCGACGGATTCGTGGGCAACGGCCGGGTGGAAGGTGTTCGGCTCACCGACGGCTCGCAGGTTCCGGCCGACCTGGTCATCGTCGGACTCGGGGTCACCCCGGCGACCGACTGGCTGGACGGCTCCGGAGTGCGTGTCGACGACGGGGTGATCTGCGACGCCGGCGGTGTCGCGGAGGGCAGCACCTCGGACGCCCCTGTGGTTGCGGCAGGTGACGTCGCGCGCTGGTGGCACCCCCTGTACGAAAGGCACCTGCGCACCGAGCACTGGGAGGACGCGGGCCGTCAGGGTGCGACCGCGGCGCGGACATTGCTGGCGGGCCCCGAACCCGCCGAGGTCCACGCCGAACTGCCGTACTTCTGGTCCGATCAATACGACGTCAAGCTGCAAATGCTGGGCGTGCCAACGGATTACGATGCCGTCGAGATCGTCGAAGGCCATCCGGACACCTGGGAGTTCGTCGCCGCGTACGGGCGTAGCGGTCGCACCATCGCGGTGCTAGCGACGATCGCGGGCCGGGTGCATGCGTATCGCGAGGCTATCGAGAAGCGGGCCGAATTCCCGCCGAGCCGAGCGGATTAGCGAGGCCCGGCATTCGCCGCCCGGGTAGATTTCCCGACCCGAGCGTTGCGTCGGCATGCTGCCAGCGTCCTGCAATGCTCTGACCCTCCGTCAGCGACGTTAACTGGACGACAAATGCCCGAAGCGCCATATGCACCGGCCGAGGATCAGCGCATGGCCGCGGTGCGGCGCGTCGGCTTGCTGGGGACACCCGCGGAAGAGCGCTTCGACAAGCTCACGCGATTGGCCCGGCGCCTGTTCGACGTTCCGATGGCGGTCATCGACATCGTCGGCGAAAAATTGGCCTGGCTGAAGAGCGCGCAGGGGTTCGACGGAGTCGAGGGATTGCGGTGTGACTCCTACTGCCACCACGCCGTGCTCAGCGACGAAACCTTCATCGTCCGCGACGCGCGCACCGACCCGAGGGTGCACGACAGCGGCTTCGCGAACACCTGGGTCTTCTACGCCGGTGTGCCGTTGACGTTCGAGGGGGAGCGCGTCGGCATGTTCTGCATCGGGGACACCAAGCCGCGCGATTTCGACGACGACGAGGACCGCTCGCTGCGCGACCTTGCCGCGATGGCCCAGCAGGAGCTGCAGGTCGCTCGGATGTCGGAGACGCAACTGGCGCTCGCCCGCGCCAACGACGAGCTCAAGATGAAGGCGAATGTCGATGTGCTGACCCGGCTTTGGAACCGGCGGGCCATCTTCGAGATCGCCGAGACCGAGCGGCTGAAGGCCGGCGGCCCCGCGCAACTGGCGGCCCTGCTCGTCGACATCGACCACTTCAAGAAGATCAACGACACCTATGGGCACCCAGCGGGCGACGAGGTGTTGCGCGAATGCGCGCAGCGGTTGCGGGCATCGATCAGGTCGGTGGACGCCGTCGGGCGGATCGGCGGCGAGGAGTTCCTCGTGCTCATGGCCGACGCCGAAACCGGGGACGTGGCGGGCATCGCGGAGCGGATTCGAGCTGCACAGGCCGAGTCGCCGGTTGAGTTCGACCAACACTCGATCGCGTTGACGTGCAGCGTCGGCTACGCGATCGGCGCCGCGAGCGACCCGATCGACGGGCTGGTCAGCCGTGCCGACCAGGCGCTGTATCGCGCCAAGTCCAACGGACGAAACCGGGTGGAGCCGCAGGGCATTGACCTCGGCGCCGGCAGGCCCGCGCGCCAGCGGGTGGTGCGGCGGCCGAAGGAAGTCGAGTCCTGCGGCGGATAGCCCCGCAGTCCCGATAGACGTGGCCCGCCGGCAAATCACCGGGGGGCCACGTCTATCGGCCGAGACTCATGGAACCAGAATCGTCTTTCCCCGCAGACGATTGGCGTCGGAGTCATCGTGCACCGCGGCCGCGTCGGTCAGCGGTCGGCGATCGGCGACGTCGATCACAAGCTTTCCGGCGTCGACCTGGTTGACCAGTTCGGCCAGCTGCGCGGCGTCGCTGCGGACGAACACCCGCTGCGCGCGCACCCGCCGTGCCGGGTCCTCCTCGCCGGATGTCATCGTGCCGACGTAAAACCCGCCGCCGGCGACCAGGCCGACCAGGGCCGCGGTCTGCTCCGGTGACGTGCTGACCAGGTTCAGCACCACATCGAACGGTTGCCCGGCGACCGCGAGCGGGGCGGCCGTGTAGTCAATGTAGTCGATGATCCGGTCGGCCTCGTAGCGGCGCAGCCGGGCAGCGCTGCGCGTCGACGCGGTCGCGGTGACGACGGCCCCGGCCCGCTTGGCGAGCTGGACCGCGTAGCCGCCGACCGCTCCGCCGGCACCGTTGACCAGAACGGACTGACCCGCCTTCAGGCCGGCGACCTCGAACAGGGCCTGCCACGCCGTCAATCCGACGGTCGGCAGCGCGGCGGAATCGGCCAGCGGCACCGAGTCGGGCGCGGCCGTCAGCACCTCGGCCGGGGCGAGCGCGTACTCGGCGGCGGCGCCCGGGCGGTCCAGCGGAAGCATGCCCACCACGGCGTCGCCGATCTTCCAGCCGGTTACCCCCTCGCCGAGCTCGGCGATGGTGCCCGCGACGTCGACGCCCGGGGTGTGGGGGAAGGAAATCGCGTACACCTCGGACAGGTAGCCGCCCCGGATGCCGGCATCGACCGGGTTGAACGAGGTCGCGGCCACCCGCACCAGGACCTGGCCGGGGCCGGGCACCGGCCGCTCAACCTCTTCGTATTGCAGAACCTCGCTGCCGCCGTAACGGTGGTATTGCACAGCCTTCATGGTCTTCTCCGTTTCCTAGGTGCTTCAACTTCGAAGCAGTTACGCCCCGTACAACTTGCTTCGAACTCGAAGCGATTCCGGAACGCCGGGTGACGATCGCCACATTGCTTCAAGTTCGAAGCATTACGATGGCGGCATGGCCCCGCCCCTGAAGCCTCAGCAGATGCGCGCGTACTTCGCCCTGATGGAGGCGGTGAGCCTGCTGCAGTACGCCGTGCAGCGCCAGCTACGGGCCGAGGGGGACCTCAGCTACGTGCAGTTCGAGATCCTGGCCAAGCTCGCCGATGCCGACCGCCCGCTCACCATGACCGAGCTCGCCGACGGAGTGGTCTACAGCCGCAGCGGCCTCACCCACCAGGCTGGTCTGCTGGAGCGGGCGGGGCTGATCATCCGCGAAGCCAGCGCCGACGACCAGCGCGCCACGGTCGTGCGTAGCACCGAGAAGGGCCACGCGCGGCTTGCGAAAGTGCTGCCGGGCCACATCGACGTCGTCCGCGACATGCTGTTCGATGCGCTCTCTGGCGAGGACGTCGACGAGCTCGGCGACATCATGAGCCGCGCCCGCGATCACATGCGGGCCCGGCCGGCGCGCTCGGCCGCCTCGCGCAAGCGCCGCACCGCGTCATGAGGGTTCACCGCAGCTTCGTCCACGGCGTGCAGCCGTGCGTGATGAACTTCGCCACCGCGGGCGCCGTGAGATTCGCCGTGACCGGGGTCGTCTCAATCCCGCTGTCGGAGTTGATCATTCGGCCATCGCTGGTCCATGTGGTGAAGACACAGGCCGCTCGGTAGTCGCCCGGCTCGGCGTGGGCGACGTAGACGCCGTAGGGGAGTTGCGCGGGCACCGCGTAGGACCCGGGCCCATACCCGCCGTCCGCGTGCGCCGGCGACCCGGCAAAACAGCCGACGATCAACGCGGGCAGGGCAATCGCGGCCGCCTGGACCAGTCGCATCGTTCGTTCCTTCGGTCGGACTCGAACTCGAGATTAAGTCCCGGCAACGACTCGGTGGAGACTGTGCCTCAACCTCACGCCGGCTGCCCAGCCGATTAGGTTTTCCTCTGAATGCGCATTACTCTTGCCCGCGGTTCTGATTGCGACTCTCCGAAAGCAGCCATGCCCATTCAGCCCACCCTGCTGCGCCGACAATCGCTGCGCAGCACCCGCTCGTCGCGGGTCGTGCCTCGCGTGAAATGCCCCATGGTCGGCCAGTGCTTCGATGTCGAGGTCACTCGCGACGCCGATGGGTGGACCATTCGGATTCCCGAGATCGGCAGGGTCACCCGCACCTTCCGCCGGAGCGCGGTGGAATTGGCCGCACGCGAATGCATCGCCACCTGGACCGGGATTCCGATCGGTTACGTGGCCGTGTACGTCGCAAGCGAGGTCGGCTAGCGCCTCACCTGCCGGCCCCGTAGTGGCCAAGGTGTGTCTCGCGCGTGACCTCGCCGCGACGATGACGCGAAACCCTCATCATCATGACGGTGCTTGCGGCCATCGCGGCCCTCGCGATGGCGATGGGTGTCGGTTACTACTTCGGCCGACGCGCGGAATCGACGCCGCCAAGCTGGAAGAGCCGAACGAGCCGAATCGCCCTCGGCAGGCTGGCGTTCAGCCTGCTCGTCCTGCTCACCGCGCGCCGCGCGATGACCATGTGGGGGCCGAGGTTTGGCGTTCCGCTCGGGTTGCTCCGCGGTAGCGTTGCGCGGATCCGTTCCTACTGAGCGCAAGGACAACCATGTCAGCACTGCGGGGCAAGGTCGCGTTGGTGACCGGAGCGTCGTCGGGCCTTGGCGCCGAGACGGCCCGGCTGTTTTCCCGCCAGGGCGCAACGGTTTTCGGCATCGCCCGGGATACGGCGCGCTTGGCCGAGGTTTTCGCCGACGTCCCCGGCGGTTCGTATGCCTCGGTGAATGTCGCCTCGGCGCAGGCCTGCCGGGACGCCGTCGAGCAGTGCGTGCGCGAGTCGGGTGGGCTGGATGTGCTTGTCAACATCGCCGGGCGGCACCAGATGCGCAGGACGGAGTCGATGACCGACGACGACTGGGACCAAGACCTCGCGGTCAACCTGAACGGCCCGTTTTACCTCTGCCGGGCCGCGCTGCCGCGGCTGCTCGAACGCGGCGGCAACATCGTCAACGTCAGTTCCATTGCCGGCGTCGAGGGCCAGGCGTACTCGGCCGGTTACTGCGCCGCCAAGCATGGTCTGATCGGGCTCACCCGCGCCCTGGCCGTCGAGTACACCGCGGATCGCTTGCGCGTCAACGCGATATGCCCGGGTGGCATGCTCACGCCGCAAATCGAACATTTCAGCGCGCCCGACGATCCGAATTACGACCTGATCATGCGCACCGCCTCGCCGCGCGGCATGATGCAGCCCATCGACGTCGCGAACGTGATCGCCTTCCTGGCCAGCGACGCCGCGGCGGCCGTCCACGGCGCCGTCTATCGCGTCGACAACGGCAAGGGCGCCGGCTAGCCCGCCGCCACCGGGCGGGTGCGCACCAACGTCGGCCACCAGAACCACGGCCCGAGGATCCGCAGGATGCATGGCACGACGAACGAACGCACGATCAGCGTGTCGAGCAACAGGCCGATACACACGGTCGAACCCACCTGACCGATGGTGCGCAGATCGCTGGTGAGCATCGCCAGCATCGTGAAGGCGAAAACCAGGCCGGCCGAGGTCACCACGCCGCCCGTGCTGCCGAGGGCCCGGATCAGACCGGTGTGGATTCCGCCGTGCAGTTCCTCCTTGACCCGGTTGATCAGGAGCAGGTTGTAGTCCGATCCGACCGCCACCAGGATGATGAAGGTCAGGGGTAGCACCAGCCAATGCAGGTGCAGTCCGATGAGGTGTTGCCACACGAGTATGGACAGCCCGAAGGCCCCGGCGTAGGAGAAGGCCACGGTGCCCGGAATCACCAAGGCCGCCACCAGACTTCGGGTGATGAACATCATGATCAAGAAGATGAGCACGAAGGCGGCGATCGCCGCGATCATGAGGTCGGACATCGCGTATTGCTTGATGTCCTTGTCGTTGGACCCCGAACCGCCGATGTAGATTCTGGCGCCCGCCAACGAGGTCTCTTTCAGGATCGTTTTGATCGCCTCGGGGAACTGCTCGACGTGCTCCACGCCTTCGGGGCCCATGGCGTCGCCCTCGTGGGTGACAATGAACCGCGCCGCCTTGCCGTCCGGCGACATCATCAGCTTCATCCCCGTCTTGACGTCCTCGTTGTCGAAGCCCTCGTGCGGGATGTAGAAGAAGTCGTCGCTGCGAGACCTGTCGAAGTCGTTTCCGACGTTGATCAGGTCGTCGAAAGTCTGCTCGGTTTGCACGGTTTGCAGATCCGCCGACCCGTAGCTGTTGACCAGCTTGGACTGCAGCGCCTCGGTGTCGTCGGCGGTCGCCTTCAGCTGCGCGATGATCTGCGGGAAGGTCTTGTCCACCTCTTGGAGGGACACCTTCGCGTCCGCGATGTCGTCAGCCAGTTTGTCGATCTGGTCGATGGTCTCGAACAGCGAACGGAACGTCCAGCAAATGGGGATGTCGAAACAGTGCCTCTCCCAATAGAAGTAGCTTTTGATCGGACGGAAGAAGTCGTCGACGTTGGAGACCTCGTCGCGGATGTCGTCGCTGACCCGTTGCAGGTCTTCGACGGTCAGGACCGTTTGGTGCAGTTCGTCGGACACCTTCTGGAAGAAGCCGACCTCCTTGCGCAACACCTCAACCGAGTGCGCCTGGATCTCGGCCTGCGCGTCGGTGTTGGAGTTCTGCTCCCTGCTGAACGGGAGTTGTTGTCCGTTGCCGCTGCCCTGCGTGGTGAAAAGGTATGGGAGGCTGGCGTGTTCGAGCGCGCGGCCCAGGGGTCGTGTCATGCCCTGCACCATCGCCACGCCGTGCAGGCGGATCAGCGCCTTGGCGACCCGGTCCAGCGAAATGAAATCGGCCGAGTTGCGCATGTCGTGATCGGTTTCGACCATGAGCATCTCGGAGAAGAGCTTGCTCTTGGGGAAGTGTCGATCCGCCGCTTGGAAACCCAGATTGGCCGGCGCACTGGCCGGTTGATATTGCCTGTCGTCATAGTTCTGCCGGTAGGTGGGAACGAAGATCGCCCCGATCATGACGATGGCGGAACTGGCCACCAGGATCGGCACCGGCCAGCGCACCACGCTCGCTCCGATGCGCCGATAGAGACGTCCGTGGGTGACGGTCCTCGGGTCGAACATCCCGAACAGGCTGCCGACGGTCAGCACCGCCGGTCCCAGCGTCATCGCCGCCGCGATGGTGAACAGCATGGTGATCGCGACGGCGGGCCCCATGGTGTGGAAATAATTCAACCGCGCGAACGTCAAGCAGTAACACGCGCCGGCGATCGTGAGGCCGGAGCCGATGATGATGGGCGCGACGCCCTTGTAGGCGATGTAGAAACTGTCCTCGCGGCTTTCACCCGCCTGGCGCGCCTCGTGATATCGGCCCATCAGGAAGATGCCGTAATCCGTTCCGGCTCCCAATGTCAGCGCGATCACGATGTTCACGGCGAATGACGACAGTTCGATGTACCCGTAATGCCCGAGCGTCGAGACGATGCCCTTCGCGACGAGCATCTCGATGAGCACGCCGAGCAAGGGGACCAGCAGGGTGGACGGGGTGCGGTAGACCAGCAACAGCATCACCACGATGAGGATGATCGTGACGATCGTGACGTTGTTCAGGCTGGCATTGGCGATGGCGAGCGTGTCGGAGGCCAGGGGAGCCGCGCCGCTCACGTAGACCTTGAGGCCCGGTGGTGGCGTGTCCTTCTTGATGATGTCGCGGACGGCGTCCACGGATTGATTGGCCTGTATCTGGCCGATGTCGCCGGCGAGACGAAGGAGCACGTAGGTGCACTTGCCGTCCACGCTTTGCGCCCCCGCGGCGGTGAACGGCTTGCCCCACAGGTCCATCACGTATTGCACGTGCCTGGTGTCGTTCTGAAGGCGGCGCATCAGGTCGTCGTAGTAACGGTGGTCCGCGTCGCCCAGCGGACGGTTCGCCTCGAACACCACCATGGTCAAGTTGGTGGAGTTGGACTCGCGGAACTTCTCGCCGATGTGCAGCAGCGCCCGCTGTGAGGGCGCGTAGTGCGGGACCATCGGTCCGGCGAGCTCTTCGGCGACCCGCTCCACTTGGGGCATAAAGGTGTTCGTGGTGACCGCGAGCAGGCCCCAGAACAAGATGATCGGTATCGCGAAGGCCCGGACCATCCTGGGGACGAAAGGGCGTTTGACCCTGGGCGCGTCGAGGCGATGCTCGGTCATGCCGACTTCACCCTGCACTCGACGTCGGCGTCCTGATGGTCATCGGACTGTTGGTCGCGGACCACGCCGTCCACCAGCATCCGGCAACTGACCTGACCGCTGCGAACGTGAACCGAGATGCTGCCGGACGCGACCGAGAGCGTCGTGGTCTCGGTGTGCGACCACGGCAGCGTCGTGAAATCGACCTGATGTGGATGACCGTCGATGTCGATGTAGACGAGCTTCCCGCCGTTGCCGGCGTTGCCGAACACCTCGTAGGTGATCCGTTTGACGTTGAACTGCTCGGGCGCCTGCGGGCCATTGACGGTGATGACCGGCTCGGGTTCCGAGAACTGGTGCACCTTGTACATGGACAGCAGGCCGACCCCGACCGCGACAACGGCGACCAGCGGCATCCAGGCCCGTCCCAAGACAGCCCTGCTGACTGAGCGAGGGCTCACTCGTTCAACTCCCCGAATCCCTCCTGACTCGCGTTCTCGCCTCGTCCCCGACCGCCCCGGGTGCTTATATCAGGCTGCTTGATATAAGCACCCCCAGACATTATCAGCACCGGGCGGCGGCGCGAACAACCGGTGTGCGGAAACTATCATCTGCCGGCCCTGTCGGCAGCGCGAAGGAACGCGGCCGTGCACTCGCGCGATGTCGCGCGGACGCACGACGAACGAATCAGGAGACCGCTTTCAGGCGCCGCTTCAACCTCGCGCTGCTGAGGATCCGCAGAGCGAGGTTCGTCGAGGTCAGCATCGGGATGACGCCGAGGAACGTGCGCTCCGACGGCGTGGCCCCATGCAGGTGGTAGAGGCTGCCGAAGACGTAAAAGCAGCCGAGCATGAACAACGCGCCGGGCAGGCAGAGCGCCATGAACGAGCCACGGTCGGCGACCACCTGCCGCGCGTAAGCCAACTCCTCCGCCGACATCGGTTCGCGTTTGCGCAACTTGCGCACAACCGTTCTGGCGCTTCCGATCTCTTCGCTCATCGGAGTCGGTGGTCGCCTCTCCAGCCTGCGCACGAACACGGCGGCGATGGCGGCCAGCGCCAACGCCAGCGCCAGGGCGACGACGGTCAGCAGACCGAATAGTCCCTCAGTCACAATCCACCCCCACAGTCACCGTTTCCGCCCGTTGACCACGTCGCGGAGGACCAGCCCGACGAGGAATGCGAGGCCGACCGGCACCAAAACCTTGAAGACGGCCGAGGCGTGGCTGTAGAGCAATCCGTAGGCGATCGCCCCGATCACCACCATGGCGAGCAGGATGCCGCGGTTGATCCGGTCCGTTCTCATTGGCAGAACCTTACTTCTCGGTCGACGGGCCGGCGCGGCGCCGGGATGTCAGAACCCGAAGTCGCCGCCGCCGCCGGAATCCGAGCCGCCACCGAAGTCGGATCCGCCGCCGAAGTCCGAGCCGCCGCCGGAATCCCAGCCGCCGCCGAAGCCCACGTCGCCGCCGCCGGAATCCCAGCCGCCGCCGAAGCCCACGTCGCCACCGCCGGAGTACGAGGCGTCGTTGAACCCGACGTCGGCTTGCTGGCTGTCGTAACCGGCGCTTTGGCCGCCGTCGAAGGTGGCGTCGGCGTAAGCCGAGTCCCGGCCGGCCTCGAAGCCGCTCTCGTAGCTCCCACCCCAGTGGTTGTCCAGCAGCGCATCCATCAGCAGGACGTCGGTGAGCGCCCAGCCCCAACCCGGGCCCCAGAACGCGTAGGGGTAATACCCGGGGTAGAAGAACATCCCGTTGTAGTAGCCACCGCCGTAATAGTGCGGGTAACCCGGCTGCGGGGTGGTGCTGTAGTTGTTGTTGTTGATCGTCACGTACTCACCGGTGCTCGGGTCCTTCGTCCGCACCGAGGCCTGCTTGCGGTCGTCCGCCGGCACCGAGCGCACGGCGGAAGTGTTGGGTCGCCCGAGCTTTTGGTTGGCTTTGGCCACCGTCGACTCCACCACCCACAGGTGTGCCCGCGCCGCGCCGTAGTCGCCCTTTTCATAGGCCTGTCGGGCGTCATACAGGCTGGCGTTGGCCTTGGTCGACTCGGCGCTGACGTCCGTTTCGTCGTCGGTCAGCACCGCGTTGTCCAGGTCGCCGACATCCGCCGTGGCCCGGATCAACTCCTGCTTGACCTGCTCGCGCGCCTGTGCGTCCTTGCGCCGCTTACTGTTTCGGCTGACCGCGAACCAGATCAAGCCGGCCACGCTCAAGGCCACGGCGATGAACGCCAGCATGGTCCACAGCCACGCCCAGCGGTTCGGCTCGGCCTGCGTCGCCGGTGAGGTCGTCGTATGCGCACCGGCGGGCACGTCCACGCTGGCCAACCTGCTGACGAATTGACTGGTCGCGCCGTACGGGTCGTTTCGGTGGTCGGTGGCCGACTGGCTGAGCATCGGGTCGACGTTGTCCGCGATCACCCGTGGCACGTTGTAGGCGCGCACGTGGTAGCCCTTGGAGTCGATGACCAGGATGATCCCGCTGAACGAGGCATCGCGACCGAGGATGACTTTGTGGATGGCGTCCGGCGTGGTCACACCGGTCTGGTTCGGCGCCACCGCGGCCACCCAGATCGGCGGCCGGGAACTCCACGTCCACCGGCTGGCGAAAATCTGGTCGTTCAGCCGGTCGGGGTTCTGCAGCGGCGGATTAGCCGCCGGGTCGGCCACCACGTGCGTCTGGGCGTTGAACTTGTTCACCAGCTGATCGGTGTAGGTGTCGGCCGACGCGGGCGGCGCGAGCAGCATCGTCAGCGCCAGGATCAGCGGGGCGATAACGAGACCGCGAATTCGTAGGGTCACTTTCCTCCTGCCAGGGGTCGTTACGTCGATCCTTGCGGTGGACTCCGAAAACGTCCACTGCCGGCGCACGTATGTCACCGGGGCGACGCCCGTCGTCGACGTCGGCGGATGGTTGACCGCCGGCGGCGTGCCGGATTTGACCGGCTGCAGCTAGGCCTTGACGGGCGCGAGGTATCCGCGGGGGAGCACCGAGAAATCCACACAGGCGGCGGCCAAGACGTCGCCCAGGATCGGATGGACCGGCGCGGCCAGTGTGAGCATCGCGCCGGCCGATGGTGCCTTCAGGGTGGCGACGTTGTAGTTGGTCAGCAACTGGATCGCATCGGATGCCACGTCGCTCCAACCGGTGTGAACGGTCATCAGGGTGAGGACGCCGAGCGCCTCGCCGGCCGGCGACAACAGGCGATGATGCCAGGCGTTGTCGGCCTTGTGTCCGGTGTGCGGCTCCACCACAGCGAGCACGGTGCCGCCACCGTCTTCCAGGCGTGCGGCGCCGTCGGCGGGGACGATCTTGCCCACCGGCGTGTTCCCGTTGGTGATGGTTGTGGTTGCGGCCACCGCGATCTTGAGTTCGTCACCGGTGGCCGCGGACAGCGTGTACTCGCTCTTTCCCCCGTTCTTGAAGCCCAATAGCACCGCGGCGCCGCCCTTCTGCTGGGCGCGCCCGAGTTCGGTGCCTTCCGGGGTGGCGAGCTCCACACGCAGGGCGTTGGATACCGCCCGGGTCACGCGCGCGAGGACGACCGTGGCATTGCCGAGGATTGGCATGGCGAGAGCCTAGGCCCGGGCGGGGCGATTATCAGCCGATTTCTCAGATCTTGACGGTCAGCGGCCACACGTTCCAGATGTCGTCGCAGTACTCGGTGATGGCCCGGTCCGACGAGAACTTGCCGCTGCGAGCGGTGTTCAGGATGGACATCCTCGTCCACGACTCCCTGTCCTGCCACGCGGCGCTCACCCGCTCCTGGCAGGTCACGTAGGACGCGTAGTCGGCGCACACCAGGAACGGGTCGTCGTGGCGCAGGTTGTCCACCAGCGGCCGGAACACCTCGGTGTCCCCGCGCGAAAATGTGCCGCAGGCAATCAGATCCAGCACCGCGGCCAGTTCCTCGTTGCCGTCGATGTAGTCCGCCGGGCGGTACCCGGCCGCCTTGACCGCCTGCACCTCCTGCTCGGTCAGGCCGAACAAGAAGAAGTTCTCCGGCCCCACCTCGTCGCGCATCTCGACGTTGGCGCCGTCGAGGGTGCCGACGGTCAGGGCGCCGTTGATCATGAACTTCATGTTCCCGGTGCCGGAGGCCTCCTTGCCCGCGGTCGAGATCTGTTCGGACAGATCGGCTGCCGGGTAGATCATGTGGGCGTTCTGCACATTGAAGTTCGGTACGAATGCCACCTTGAGGACCCGGTTGACGTCCGGGTCGGCGTTGACCGTCTCACCAACGGCGTTGATCAGCTTGATGATTCGCTTCGCCAGGAAGTAGCCCGGAGCGGCCTTGCCGCCGAAGATGAAGGCGCGCTGCGGAATCGACAGGCCGGGGTTTTGTTTGAGCCGGTGATAAAGCGCCACGATGTGCAACACGTTCAGGTGCTGCCGCTTGTACTCGTGGATGCGCTTGACCTGGACGTCGAACATCCAGTCCGGGCTGAGCTCGACGCCGGCCACCGAGCCGATGTAACGAGCCAGGCGCGCTTTGTTGTTGCGCTTGATGTCGCGCCACTCCCGGCGGAAGGAGGCGTCCTCGACGAACGGCTCCAGGCCGCGCAGGCGCCCGAGGTCGGTCAGCCAGCCGTCACCGACGGTGCGGTCCAGCAGTTCGCGGAGCCCCGGATTGGCAAGCGCCAGGAAGCGGCGCGGGGTCACGCCGTTGGTCTTGTTGCTGAACCGCTCCGGCCACATCTCGTAGAAGTCCTTGAGCACACTGCTTTTCAGGAGTTCCGAGTGCAGTGCGGCCACACCGTTGATGGCGTGGCTGCCCACGGTGGCCAGGTGCGCCATTCGGACGAACTTGCCGCCGTTCTCGCCGATGAGCGACATCCGGCTGACCCGCTCCTCGTCACCGGGGAACCGGGCGCGCACCTCGTCGAGGAACCGGCGGTTGATCTCGTAGATGATCTCGAGGTGGCGCGGTAGCGACTCCGCGAACAGCTCGAGGGGCCAGGTCTCCAGCGCCTCGGGCAGCAGGGTGTGGTTGGTGTAGCCGAACATCGCGACCGTGATCTCCCACGCCTCGTCCCAGTCCAGCTGGCGCTCGTCGACCAGCAGCCGCATGAGCTCGGCGACGCCGATCGAGGGATGGGTGTCGTTGAGCTGCACGGCAAACCGCTGCGGAAGCTCCTTGACGGAGACGTCGGCGAGGTCGTCCATGATGTGCAGCACATGCTGCAGGGAGCAGGACACGAAGAAGTACTGCTGCAGCAGGCGCAGCTGTTTGCCCGCCTCCGGCTCGTCGTTGGGATAGAGCACCTTGGTGACGGTTTCCGACATGACCTCGTCTTCGACCGCCCCGTAGTAGTCGCCGGTGTTGAAGGCTTCCAACGCGAAGGACTTGACGGCGCGCGCGCTCCACAACGTCAGCACGTTGCAGGTGTTCACGCCGTAACCCTGGATGGGCGTGTCGTAGGCGACGCCCTTGAGCGCCCGGCCCGGCACCCACCGGACTCGGTCGTGGCCGGCCTCGTCGGTGTAGTGGGCGGCGTACCCGCCCCACTTCACCAAGTAGTTGACGTCGGGTTTGGCTATCTCCCAAGGGTTTCCGTGGTCCAGCCAGTTGTCGGTCTGCTCGACCTGCCAGCCGTCGTGGATCTCCTGGTCGAAGATGCCGAACTCGTAGCGGATTCCGTACCCGATCGCCGGCCGCTCCAGGGTGGCCAGCGAGTCGAGATAGCACGCGGCCAGCCGGCCGAGGCCGCCGTTGCCAAGTCCGGGCTCCTCCTCACACGCCAGGACGGTGTCCAGATTCTGGCCCATCGCCGCCAGCGCGTCGCGGGCCGCGCGCTCCATGCCGAGGTTCAACAGGTTGTTGCCCAGTTGCGGGCCCATCAGGAATTCCGCGGACAGGTAACAGGTCACCTTGCGGCCGAGGTCGAGCGAGGTCTGCGTCGATACCACCCGGCGGTCCTGCATGCGGTCGCGCACCGCCAGCGCGAGGGCCCGGTAGTAGTGCTCGGGCCGCCGGGCCGCGGCCGGGCGCCCGATCGAGTAGCGCAGATGATCGTTGATGGCCCGCTGCAACGCGGCCGCGCTCATCCCGGTGCGGGAGTGCTCGACGAGGTCTGCCCGCGTGGGGGTGCCGGGCGAGATTCCGTCGGAGGGGGTCTGCTCGACATCGGTCATGGTGAGTCCTACTCCCTCGGAGCTGCCGCGGCACCGCACCGATTGTTCGGGTGAGAGACCGCAAGTCTGGCAGCGATGTTTGCACATCAGGCGCGCAGTTGAAGGCTGTTGAGTAAACGCAAGCTCACCAGCGGGCGACGAAGCGGCGTTGGGACTAGCCGTCACGACGGGACGCGCCCGCCGGTGGCCGCCCGCGCCCAGCCTCAATGCGCGCCGGACAGGTTCAGGGTGACCACGCCGGCGATGATCAATCCGACCCCGACGACCTTGGTGAGCGACACCGGAGAGCCGAGAAACAGCACGGCGATGAGCACGATGAGGGCGGTGCCGATCGCCGACCACAACGCGTAGGCGACGTCTGTCTGCATGCCGCGCGCGATCGCCAGCGCCAAAAGCGCGAAGGAGACGGCATAGCCGGTCAGGCATATCACGGTCGGCCACAGCCGGGTGAAGCCTTCCGTGCTCTTGAGCAGGCTGGTCGCAATCACCTCCGCAAAGATGGCGCAGAGCAGAAACAGATAGGTCAAGACGCCTCCTTGCTGACGGAAGTACACGTATCTGTGTACAGCAGGTGTCGTGGAAGGATTGCGCCGCATGATGTTTCCCGCGCATCGATCGCGGTTCGACGTCGGCGACGTGATCGGGGAGCGGGCGTCGCCTCCGGCGCCGGCTGCTCGACTGGCCGGGACCGGACCGTAACCTCAGAACCGTGACAATGGATTTCGACCGGCGCCTGGGGCGCCACACCCCGGCGGTGCTGAGCGCGTTCCGGTTCGTCTACGGCCTGCTCTTCGCCGCGTACGGCTCGAGGAGCCTGTTCGATTGGCCCGTCCCATCGCCGGTCCATGTCGGTTTCGGCTCCTGGCCCGGCTGGTACGCCGGGCTGATCGAAATCGTCACGGGCCTGCTCATCGCCGCCGGGCTGTTCACCCGCGCCGCCGCGTTCCTGGCGTCGGGGCAGATGGCGGTGGCCTACTTCTGGATGCATCAACCGCAAGCGCTCTGGCCCGTGGCCGATCCCCCGGCGGGCAACGGCGGGGCACTGGCCATCCTGTTCTGCTTCGCCTTCTTCCTGCTGGTCTTCGCGGGCGGCGGGAGCTATTCGCTGGATGCGTTGCGCCGGTCCGCGCTTCCCCTGCACCCGCGATAATGGCATTCTCTGATACGGAGAAGCCATTTCCGTAGGAGGTCGAGGATGAGCGCTGACCAACGGTGCGACGGGATGGTGGCCCTCGTCACCGGCAGCAGCCGCGGACTGGGCAAGGCGATCGCCGCGCGGCTCGCCGCGCGCGGTGCCACCGTGGCGCTGACCGCCCGCACGATGGACCCCGACCCCAAGTACCAGGGGTCACTCGGCGAAACCCGGGACGAGATCGTGGCCGCGGGCGGGAAGGCCGTCGCGGTGCAGGCCGACCTCTCCCGATCCGAGGAACGGGAACGCCTTTTCGCCGAGGTGGTCAGCGCCGTCGGCGCACCGGACATCCTGGTCAACAACGCCGCGGTGACCTTTCTGCGGCCCCTGGACGGGTTCCCCGAACGGCGGGTCCGGCTGATGCTGGAAATGCATGTCCTCGGCCCGCTACAGCTGAGCCAGCTGGCGATCCCCGCCATGCGCGAGCGCGGCAGGGGCTGGATCCTGAATCTGACCTCCGTGGGCGGTGACCTGCCGGCGGGGCCGCCGTTCTCCGAATTCGACCGCACCGCGGGCTTCGGCGTCTACGGGACGGTCAAGGCCGCGCTCAACCGGTTGACGAAAAGCCTTGCGGCCGAGCTGTACGACGACGGGATCGCCGTCAACGCCGCCGCCCCCACCAATCCCGTGGCCACGCCCGGGGCGGGACTGCTCGACCTGGCGAAGATCGACACCGAGGACATCGAACTGATCACCGAGACCGCGTTCCGGTTGTGTACCGGTGATCCGAAAACCCTGACCGGTCGCATCGCACAGACGCAGCCCTTCCTCGCCGAGGTCGGGTGGACCAAGCCCGCCGACTGAATGGCCGAGCTGGACCCGGACGAACTGCGGCGGCGACTGGCCGGCGCCGGCGTCACCGGTGTCGCCCCGCTGTCGGGGGGCGCCTCCAGCCTGACGTTCCAGGGCACCCGCGACGGCCGCCCGGTGGTGATCAAGGTCGCCCCGCCCGGCGTCGAACCGGTCGCACACCGCGACGTGCTGCGCCAGGCCAGCATCATGAAAGCCCTTGCCGGCAGCGCGGTACCGGTGCCCGAGGTGCTGTGGGAGGACCCCGGGGCCCCGCCGCACACGCCGCCGTTGTTCGTGATGTCGCGCGTCGAAGGCGACTGTGCCGAGCCGCTTTTCGACGACTGTGCGGATGCTCCCGACCTTGCCGAGCGGTACCGCAACGCGTGCCGGGCGATGGCCGCCCTGCACAGCCTGCGGCCGAACGAGCTCGGCCTGACCGGTGAGCCGGTGATCGATGCGGCCGGCGAAGTCCGGCGATGGTCGGAAACGCTGCAGACCGTCGATGCGGCCTTGGTGCCGGATTGGCCGCGGGTGCGTGACGAGTTATTGGGTTGCGCGCCAATGGCGATGCGTCCGAGCGTCGTGCACGGTGATTTCCGGCTGGGCAACCTGGTGGCGGCCGGATCCCGCATCAACGCGGTAATCGACTGGGAGATCTGGTCAATCGGTGATCCACGGATCGACGCGGGCTGGTTCCTGATCAACTGCGACCCGTCCACGTACCGACGCGTTGCGGTTGCGGCGGCCACGGTGCCGCCCGTGGCCGAGCTCGCGGGGATCTACCGAGACGAGCTGGGCCTCGACGTCACCGACCTGGCTTGGTTCAGGGCGCTGGCGTGCTTCAAGTCGGCGGCGACGTGGGCGCTGATCGTCAAGCACAATCGGCGGCGGGCTTCCCCCCGAGCCGAATTGGAAGCGATGGCGGCAACGCTGCCGCGGTTGCTGGATCAGGCGCGGTCACTACTGGATTGACGGGCACCCGATCAGCTGCAGTTGGCGTGCAGATTCTGGCACCACATTCCGACGCCACCCCAGTCGCCCGACGAGCCGACTGAATCTTCGTATGGGTTGGTCATTGTGGTGGGGTACTGGATCTGCCATTCGTCGATCGTGGGGATGTCGTCCACCTGGCCCGGGTCCGGAGACGCCAGCGCCGTACCGGTGCCAACCGTCAGGCCCGCGACGAGCAGCGAACCCGCGACGAGCAGACCGGCGCACCTGCGAAGCATCATCGCGGCCCTTTCGTCGTCTGCCCGAACTGCGAACGATTCTACCTCCGCCCCTATATCGCATAAGAGTCACAAACACACAACAACTTCCATCGGCCGTCCAGCAAATTTCGCGACCCGAAACGGCCGGTGCGTACGTTGGCGTGCGTGAGGCCGGTAGCCGTGGTCGTTCGTCGCGCGCTGGTGGTCGCTGTTTGCCTCGTCATGTCGGTGGTCACGGCCCCCGCGGTGGCCGCCGATCCGGATGACGGTCCCGAGATAGAGCCCGCCGCCGCAGCGTCCGCACCGGCCGGGGGACCGGTGCCCTCGAACCCCCCCGTCACCCTCAACACTCCCGACGGCTGGACCCTGGGGCTGGGGGCGAAGGACGAGATGCAAGTGCCGGTGGCACCGCTGACCACCTCCATAGCGTCGCGCGAATACATGGCCAGTGGCATCTTCGTCGGCTCGCTGAAAGGACCGGAGGAGCCGCACGGAATCCTGGAGGTGGGCTATCAGATCGGCTGCGGGATCGACATGAGCACATCCAACGGCGTGATCATGGAAGGTGGTGCCGGCATCATCCCGGGCGTCAGCCCGACGTTCGACACCACCGGAACATTGCCGCCCCTGCTGCCGTTCGTTTCGACTCCGATGAACGGCGTGATGAGCATCGGCATGAAACCCGGCCTCGTCCTCACGGTCCCGGTGATCAAGAAGAATTTCAAGGGTGCGAATCCCTGGGTGATGATCAGCAACTTCCACATCAAGATCGACGGCTGTGTGGGCCAGTCGTTCATCCGCTCCTACGCTGTGCTGACGCGCATGACCGATCTGTCCGACGTGGTGCTGTCCTACGTCGGCGTCACCAAATCGGTCTGAGGCCAATGGTGGCGACCCGCGTCGCCCGGCTCCGCCGCGCTAGCGATCGCCACGGGCCAATGGTGGCGACCCGCGTCGCCCGGCTCCGCCGCGCTAGCGATCGCCACGGGCCAATGGTAGCGACCCGCGTCGCCCGGCTCCGCCGCGCTAGCGATCGCCACGCCGGGGGATGCCGGCCAGCTGGTCGGCGAACTTGGCCTCGGCGGCCGCGCGCAACCGTAGCAAGTGTTCGGACGGGAACAGATCGGGCGCCGGCTCACGGTCTTTGAGCAGCAGACGGGCCAGGGTCACCTTGTGCACCTCGGTCGGGCCGTCGGCAAGCCCGAGCACGAACGACTCCACCAGGTACTGCACGAACGGCATCTCGTGCGTGGTGCCCAGCGATCCATGCAGCTGCAGCGCCCGCGACGACACGTCGTGCAACACCTTCTGCATCATCGCCTTCACCGCCGAGATGTCCGCTCGCACCCCGTGATAGTCGTTGAATTGGTCGATCTTCCAAGCGGTTTGCAGGGTCAGCAGGCGGAAGGCCTCGATCTCCATCCACGAGTCGGCGATCATCTCCTGGACGAGTTGCTTGTTGGACAGCATCTCACCCTGCGTGTACCGGGACACGGCCCGCTCGCAGAGCATGTCGAAGATTCGGCGGACCAGGCCGACCGTGCGCATCGCGTGGTGAATTCGCCCGCCGCCCAAGCGCGTCTGCGCCACGACGAACGCCCCACCCCGCGGGCCAAGCATGTGGTCGGTCGGCACGCGGACGTTCTCGTACCGGACGTAGCCCTCGCGCCCACCGCCCAGCGGCTGGTAGCCCAGGCCGACGTCGCGCAGCACGTTGATGCCGGGGGTGTCCCCGGGCACGACGAACATCGAATATCGTTGGTAGGGCGGCGCGTCGGGGTCAGTCATCGCCATCACGATGATGAATGACGCCATCGAGGCGAACGACGAGAACCACTTCTCCCCGTTGATGATCCAATGATTCCCGTCGAGCACCGCGGTGGTGCGGAAGACCTTCGGGTCGGCGCCGCCCTGCGGCTCGGTCATTGAAAAGCAGGACACGATGCGGTTGTCCAGGAGCGGCTCCAGGTAACGGGCTTTGAGTTCCGGGGTGCCGTAGTGCGCCAGGATTTCGCTGTTGCCGGAGTCGGGCGCCTGGGAGCCGAAGACGATCGGAGCGCACTCCGAGCGGCCCAGGATCTCATTGAGCAGAGCAAGTTTGACCTGACCGTAGCCGGGGCCGCCCAGATGCGGCCCGAGGTGGGTGGCCCACAGGCCCCGCTCCTTGACGATCTCCTGTAGCGGCGGGATCAACGCCTGGCGCACCGGATCATTGAGGTCGTGAGACTCCTTGACGACCAAGTCGATCGGCTCGCACTCTTCGCGCACGAAGTCCTCGACCCATTTCAGTTGCTGCGCCCACTCGGGGTCGGTGGAGAAGTCCCACGACATCTAGCGTCCCTCTCGGTTGCTCTGGGCCACGACGCCCGCTTCGACGAGCGCGGTGATCTTCGGGGGGTCCATCCCCAGTTCGCGCAGCAGCGCGGCGGTGTGATCACCGGGAAGCGACGGCGAAGTGGGGGTCTGCGGCCGGGTCCGGGAGAACCGCGGCGCCGGCGCGGGTTGGGTGATGCCGTCGACCTCGATGAACGTCTTGCGCGCGGCGAGATGCGGATGCCGCGGCGCCTCGGATAGCGAAAGGACTGGCGTCGCACAGCATCCCGGGGCGTCGAGGAGCCGCTCCCACTCCCGGCTAGGCTTCTCGGCGAACCGGGCGGCCAGTGTGGCGCGGTGCGCGGCCCACGCCGCGGGCGCGTCGTCGTCGTGGGGCACGTCGACGCCAAGCCGATCGCACAGCTCCGCGTAGAACTTGGGTTCCATCGCGCCGACGGCGAAGTGGCCACCGTCGGCCGTGGCGTACACGCCGTAGAAGTGGGCGGCGCCGTCGAGCAGATTGGCGTGGCGCCGGTCGCGCCAGGTGCCGGCGGGCACCATCCCGAAATACGGCGCCAACAGCGTGGCGACACCGTCGATCATGGCGACGTCGAGCACCTGGCCGGTGCCGGACTCGCGGGCCTCGAGGATGGCGCTGAGCAGGCCGACGGCCAACAGCATTCCGCCGCCGCCGTAGTCGCCAACCAGATTCAGTGGGGGCACCGGGGATTCGGCGGTGCCGATGCCGTGCAGGGCACCGGCCAGGGCGATGTAGTTGATGTCGTGACCGGCGTGGCCGGCCAGCGGCCCGTCCTGCCCGTAGCCGGTCATGCGGGCATACACCAGGCGAGGATTGCGCTCACACAGCTCGTCCGGGCCGATGCCGAGGCGTTCGGCCACCCCGGGCCGGTAGACGTCGACGAAGGCGTCCGCGTCGGCGACCAGGCGATGAACGATTTCCCTGCCCCGCGCATCCTTGACGTCGACGGCGAGCGACCGCTGGCTTCGCCGCACCGTGTAATCGATGGGCAACGGACCGTCCACACCCGGCAGACCGTCGATGCGGACGACGTCGGCGCCCAAGTCGCCCAACAACATTCCGCAGAACGGGGCGGGACCCAGGCCGCCCATCATGACGATCCGCACGCCGCGCAGCGGCCCGGTCACGACGACCACTTCTTGCGGCGCTCGGCCGCCTCGTCGGTGGCGTGCGTGATCACCTGGTTGCGGTTCTCCAGCTCCAGGGCCGCCGACAGGCTGGCGGCGTCGGTGTTGACCTGCAGGGCGCGCTTGGTCAGTTGTGCACCCAGCGGGGAATGGCTCGCGATCAGCGCCGCCAGCTCGACCGCCCGGTCCGCCAACCGATCCGGTTCGACCACCTCGCTGACCAGGCCACGCCGGTCGGCTTCGCCGGCCGACACGGTGCGGCCGGTCAGCATCCAGTCGGCGGCCACGCTGGTGCCGACGATGCGCGGCAGGTGGTAGCTCATGCCCATCTCGGCGCCGGAGAGGCCCAGCAGAATGGCGGCGTTACCGAAAGACGCTGCCTCCGAACAGATTCGGATGTCGGCCGCCAGGCACAGCGCGAGGCCCGCCCCGACGCAGGGCCCGTTGACCGCGGCGATGACCGGCTGCGGCAGCGCACGAACGGCTTCCGCCAGGGCGGCCATCCGCTCCTGGAACCGCATCCGGTCCAGCGCGGGCGCGGTGGCCTCCAGCATGGAGGGGCCGAAGTCGCGGACGTCGATCCCCGCGCAGAAACCACGCCCGGCGCCGGTCAGCACGACCGCGCGCACGGAGCGGTCGGCGGCCAAATCGGCCAGGGCGTGGCCCAATTCGGCTTGCAGCGTCTCGTTGATGGCGTTGAGTTGCTTCGGCCGGTTCAGGCGCAACACGGCCACCCCGTCGCACGGCCGTTGCAGCTCCAGCGTGCTCGGCACGGTCACACCCGCTCGATGATGGTCGCCGTGCCCATCCCGCCGCCGGTGCACATGGTGAGGCACCGGGCGAACAACGCCTGCGGGTGCACGGCGTGCAGGCCGCCGTCCGGGCGGCCTCGGCCGCGCGGCGCGCGCACCGCGTCGAGAATCCACGCGTCGATGACGGACTCCCATCTTCTTCGCAACTCACAGGTCACCGTATCGTAATGCGTCTCTCGGCTGCGGAGAACAACCTTCTCCAAATTGGCTGAAGCTATTCTCCGGTGGGGCCGGCGCCGGTGCGGCTCCGGTCGCGGCTGAACCGGAAAAACGTTGGCCCGCAACCCGCCTGGCGCCGCAGCGCAAGGCGGCGCATAACGGCGCGCGCAGCGGGTAACCCTTCGCGATGACCAAGATCGGATACTTTCTGTCCTGCGAGCAGTACGGCCCGAAGGAACTCATCGACCAGGCCAGGCGTGCGGAGGCGGCGGGTTTCGACGGGCTCTGGATCTCCGACCACTTTCACCCCTGGAACGACGAGCAGGGCCAGAGCCCGTTCGTGTGGGGCGTGATCGGCGCCCTGTCGGAGGTGACGTCCTTGCCCGTCAGCACCGCCGTGACCTGCCCGACCATCCGGACCCATCCGGCGATCGTCGCCCAGGCCTCCGCCACCGCGGCCGTGCAACTGGACGGCCGCTTCGTGCTCGGGGTGGGCAGCGGTGAGGCGCTGAACGAGCACATCCTCGGCGATGCATGGCCGTCGGTGGGCGTGCGTCAGGAGATGTTGGAGGAGGCGGTCGACGTCATCCGCCTGCTGCACCGCGGCGGCGAGGTGAGCCACCACGGCAAGCATTACGAGGTGCAGGAGGCCCGCATCTACACGCGGCCCGAGCAGCCGGTCCCCATCTACGTGTCCGGCTTCGGACCGCAGGGCGCCGAGCTGGCCGGGCGCATCGGCGACGGCTTCGTCCTGGTGACGCCCGAAGCCGACCTCGTCAAGACCTTCAGGGAGTCCGGCGGCGGCGACAAACCCGTGCAGGCCGGCACCAAGGTCAGTTGGGATCAGGACGCGGACAAGGCCCTCGAGGTGGCGCATCGGTTGTGGGGCAACGACGCCCTGCCCGGGCAGTCCGCGCAGACCCTGCCGCGGCCCAAGGATTTCGCCGCGTTGATGTCGCTCGTGACGCCCGACCAGGTCGCCGAAGCGGTCACCTGCGGACCCGACCCCGACACGCATGCCGCGAAGGTGCGCGAATACATCGACGCCGGCATCGACGAGGTGTACGTGCAGCAGATCGGTCCGGACACGGACGGCTTCTTCGCGGCGTACGAGCGCGATGTGCTGCCGCAGCTGCGCGGCTGACGCTCATGCTTCGGCGTCGCCGTAGAAACCGGCCCGAAGCAACGCGGTGATCTCGCTGACCAGGGGCATCCGCGGGTTTGTGCGGTTACTGAGGTCCTCGAACGCCGTCATCGCCAGCGCGGGCAGCGCCGTCAGGAATTGTTCCTCCTCGACGCCGCACTCGCGCAGCGAGCGCGGCATGTTCAGCCGGCTCAGCAGATCGTCGACTCCCTGAAGCAATCGATCGCGGCACTCGGCGGGCTCATGACCGCCGAAGATCAGCTGACCGAGCTGCGCGTATTTGTCCGGCGCCACGTAGGCGGAATAACCCGGCGCGGGCATGAACTTGCTTGGCAGACTGGCGTTGTAGCGCAGCACGTGCGGCAGGAAGACACCGTTGGCCCTGCCATGCGAGATCTGAAACCTCGCGCCGACGGCGTGGGCGAGCGCATGATTCGTCCCGACGAATGCGTTCGAGAAGGCAAGCCCGGCAAGGGTTGCCGCGTTGGACATGTCGGTTCGCGCGGACAGGTCGTCGGGGTCATCGTACGCCCCGGGCAACGCGTCGAAGATCAGTCGTGCCGCCTGCGCGCACAACGCGTCCGTATATGGCGACGCGAAGATCGAGACGGCAGCCTCCAGGGCGTGTGTCAGCGCGTCGATGCCGGTGTCGGCGGTCAGTGTCTGTGGCATGGACGAGGTGAGAATCGGGTCGACGATCGCGAGGTCAGGCACCAGGCTGTAGTCGACCAGCGTCTCCTTCTTGCCGCGCACCGTCAGCACCGCCGCCGGCGAGACTTCCGACCCGGTGCCGGATGTCGTTGGGACCGCGACCAATTGGACACCGTGCCGGTCGACCGGATAGTCGGCCACGCGCTTGCGCGGGTCGAGGAACGGCATCGTCAACTCGTCGACGCTTTTCTCCGGGTGTTCGTAGAACAACCGGATCGCCTTGCCGGCGTCCAGAACCGAGCCGCCGCCGACGGCGAGCAGCAGATCGGGTTGGACGCGTTGCAGCAACGCGACACCGCGCCGGATGGTCGCCTCGTCGGGCTCAGGTGTCACCTCGCTGAACACCTGCACGTGTTGGGCGCGCAACTTGCCGCGTAACTGGTCGATCACGCCGCGCTCTTCGGTCACTGCGTCGGTGACCACCACGACGGTGTCACAGTCGAGTTCGCGCAAATTGTCCAGCGCGCCTTCGTTGAAGTAGGTATTGGACGGCACCCGGAACCATTGGGGCGGGGTGCGGCGCCGCGAGACCGTCTTGATGTTCAGCAGTTGGCGATAGTTGACGTTTTCCGTCGTGCTCGACCCGCCCCACGTGCCGCAACCCAAGGAGAACGTGGGTGTCAGGTTGTTGTAGACGCCGCCGAGGGCTCCGACCGCGGTGGGCGCGTTGACCAGAATGCGCCCCGTGCGGACCGCCAGACCGTATGCCTCGATGACATCGTCATCGTTGGCGTACACCGCCGACGTGTGACCCAGGCCCCCGTGCTCGGTGACCAGAACGGCCACGTCGATGGCGTGCTGGACACTGCTCGCGCGCACCACCCCCAGCACCGGCATCAGCTTCTCCTGCAACAGGGGATGCGACGCGAGCTCATCGAGGTCGCCGGGGAGCTGGGCCAGCAGCACCTTCACCGCCGGCGACACGCTGAAACCGGCTCGGGCGGCCAGCTCCGACGCCTTCTGCCCGACCGCCTCATGCGAGATCTTGTCGCCGCAGCCAAACGCGAACTGCGCCACCGCGGTGGCCTCGGCGGCGGTGAGCACGCGGGCGCCCATCCGCTCGAACTCGGCCATCGCTTCGTCGTATACCTCATCGTCGATGATGCAAGTTTGCTCTGCGGGGCAAATGACCGATGAGTCAAAGGTTTTCGAAATCAAGATGTCGACGACCGCGCCCTTCAGGTCCGCCGTCTTGTGAACGTAGATCGGCGCGTTGCCCGGACCCACCGACAGGCCGGGCTTTCCGGCCGAATTCGCCAGCGCGACGATCTTCGGCCCGCCCGTCACCCAGATGAAATCGATCTTCGGATGCTTGAACAGGTAGTGCGTCACCTCGTGCGCGGCGTCGGGAATGACCTGCAGCGCCCCGGGGGGCATCCCGGCCGCGTCGGCCGCCGTGCGGAGGATTTCGAGGCTGCGTTCGCAGCACCGGACCGCGTACGGTGACGGCCGAAACAGAATCGCGTTGCGGGTCTTGGCGGCCACGATGGCCTTGAACAGCACTGTCGACGTCGGGTTGGTGACCGGGGTGATGCCCAGTACGACGCCGATCGGCTCGGCCACATGGGTGATGTTGTTTTCGACGTCCTCGTCGATGACTCCCACCGATTTCTTGCCGCGCAGGTAGTCGTGCAGGAACTCGGTGGCCACGTAGTTCTTGACGACCTTGTCCTCGAAGACGCCGAAACCCGTCTCTTCGATCGCGACACTCGCCAGTTCCCCGGCGGCACGCACCCCGGCGCGCACCATTGCCTCGACGATGGCGTCGACCTGCTGCTGGTCGAGCTTGCGGAATTCTCGGGCCGCCTGCGCCGCCGCGTCGACGATCGCGTCGACTTCCTGCCTGCGCTCGTCGGCAAGCGCGGGTGTTTCGAGGGCGGGGGCGGGCGGGGTTTGCGTAGTGGTCATGATGGCGTTCCGGCTGGTTAGGGACAATAAGGGCCTGCAGAATGAGCCGATGCTAAGCCGGCCGCCTCGAGGCCAAGTAGGGCTGAAAGGCCCTCAACGGGTTGACTGCCGGCCCGTTACGGCCCGAAGTTGGTGCCGCTGGTCAGCTCTTCCCAGTTCGCGATCTCGGTCGCCCGCGCTTCCGCGACGTGGCGATAGAGGGCCAGCGCGTCGGGGCCGAGCAGCAAAAAGCCGGGGGGCTCGGCGGATTCGACGGCCGCGATGATCGCGGCGGCGGCCCTGGCGGGGTCGCCGGCCTGGTTGCCGTGCATCGTGTCGTTTTCCTTGCGGCGCTTTCCGGCGGTGTCGGCGTAGTCGTCGATGACGGTGGCCGACTGGATGAGCGATCGGCCGGCGAAATCGGTGCGGAACGCACCGGGCTCGACGACGGTCACCGAAATGCCCAGTGGCGCAAGCTCACCGCGCAGGGCGCCGCTCATGCCCTCGATCGCGGCCTTGGCCGCCGCGTAGTAGCCGGACCCCACCGGGGTCACCGTTGCGCCGATCGAGGAGATGTTGACGATCGCGCCGCTGCGGCGCGCCCGCATGCCGGGCAGGACGGCCTTGATCATCGCGACGGAACCGAAGAAGTGCGTGTCGAACAGGGTGCGCACCTCGGCGTCGTCACCTTCCTCGATCGCGGCGCGGTAGCCGTAGCCCGCGTTGTTGACGAGCACGTCGACGCCGCCGAACCGGTCGTCGGCTTGCCGCACGGCCGAGGCGACGTGCGCCGGGTCGGTGACGTCAAGGGTGACGGCCAGCGCCCGGTCCGGGGCCGCGTCCACGAGATCGGCGACCTTCGCGGCGTCGCGGGCGGTGACCACCGCGTTGTGCCCGGAGCCGATGACCGCTTGGGCCAGCGCGCGACCGAGTCCGGTCGAGCAGCCGGTGATGAGCCACGTGGCCATGGGCGTAGTTCCTCTCGCCGAGACGGCACCAGCACCGTGAAATGTGTTGTCAGACTATGGCGCGTCGACTACATCCCTCGTCGGGAAATCGCGGGGATCACGAAACATCGTACGGGGGTGGTCAGGCGCCCGGCAGGCAACTATCGTCCTTCTCAAGCAGTTGATTGGCTCCGGTAAAGGAAACAGGCAGTGAGGACGCTAGAAGGCGTTCTGTCCAGACACCCGTTCTTCGGCGGGATGGACCCGCGCTATTTGCAGTGGGCGGTTGGCTGTGCGGCAAACCTGCGCTTCGCCGCGGGCGAGTTGATCTTCCGCGAGGGCTATCCCGCTGATCACTTCTACCTCATCCGCGCCGGCAGGATCGCGCTCGAAACCCCGGTCCCGGGACGTGGCGGCTTGACGGTTCAGACACTCGAAGCCGGAGACATCCTCGGCTGGTCGTGGTTGGTGCCGCCGTACAACTCGCGGTTCGACGCCCGCGCCGTCGTAGCGACGCGCGCCATCGGTTTCGACGGCAACTGCCTGCGCGGCAAGTGCGAAGAGGACCACGAACTGGGATACGAGCTGCAGAAGCGGGTGATCGCGATTCTGGGAGAGTATCTCGACGCGGCAAGGTTCCGGCTCCTGGACATCTATGCCGATGTCATCGCATAGGGACCGACCGGCCCGTTAGCCCTCGAATGCCGGACCGTCGAAGCGGTCGCGGGTGACGAACTCCGCGACCGGGCGGCGGCGCAGCTTCCTAAGCTGCTGCACGGGTTTGCCGAGCGGCACGACCGCGACGACCGCGTGCTGATCCGGGATGCCCAGCAATTCACGGACTCGCTCCTCGGCCGCGATGGCCATCGTCGTGATGGTGCCGCCGTACCCCTCGTTGCGGGCGGCCAGCAGGATGTTCCAGATGAGCGGGTATACCGATGCGCCGCCGGCCAGGCCGACCCGATCCAGATCCTGATCGATGGCGGCGACGACGGCCAGGTCGACCGAAACCACAAGGACGACGGGCGCATTGGCGATCGGCGCGACGAACGTGTCCGGAATGTCCGTCTGGTCGATGGCCTGCTGCGGCACCTCGCTGGGATGCACTGAGTTCCAGGGGTTTTCGCCCGCCTGCAGCTGCGCGAAGTAGCGGCGGGCAGCGGCCTTTCCCAGCTCGGCGAGCCGGCGACGGGCGTCCGCGTCGCGCACCACGGTGACGTGGGCGCCCTGCCGGTTACCGCCGCTGGGGGCGAAGCGCGCGTTGTCGAAGATGCGGCCCAGGACCTCGTCGGGCACCGGGTCGTCGGTGAATTCGCGCGCCGCGAAAGTCGTTCGCATGACGTCGTACAGCTCCACGGCGCGTCACGCGCTCGCGGACGCGCGCCGCTGAAGGCGGAAGGTGCGCTCGAAACCGGCCGGCTGCGTCGTCAGGGTGACCTCCACCGCGCCGCTGGGGGTGATGACGTAACGCTCCTCCACGTCGGGCCCGTCCCGCCAGCGGCCGACCGGCTGGCGCCCGAGGTCGTCGCGATCGCGCAGCGCCGGATCGAAGGGGAAGAGGACCGGATCGTAGGGCGTCACGTCGCCGTCCGGCCGGCCGTTGACCAGGCGGCTGCATTCCACGAACCGGAAGTGGCCGATGTTGTGCGCCGCGCGGTAGCTGCGCTTCACCACCAGTGGGGTGCGCCCGTCGGACGGTAGGGACACGTCCTTGCAGACGATCGGGTCGAAAACGACGCCGGCGCCGGCCTCGGCCTCGCGGAAGACCCCGAAGTTGCGCGAGAAGCGTTCGGACAGTGCGAAATCGGACTCCTTGTCGAGGAACACCGCCAGGCCGATCGCGGTGGCCGCGAACGGATGCGGCGAGCGTTTCACCCGCTTGTCGCCGAAGGCGGTGCGCAGCATCCGCGATACCAGCGGGAAGCTGCCGGCTCCGCCGACGACGTAGATGCCGGCGACCTCCGACCACGTCACGTCGCCCCCGCCCGGGGTGTGCAGCACGCGCCCGAGCAGCTCCATGGTCTTGTCGACGAGCGGCGCGCACACCGCATAGACGTCGTCGACCGGGCAGGAAAACGGGGGTCGGTCGGTGCCGTCGACCCCGGTGAGGTCCACCAGGAAGCGGCGGGTCTGCGGCCCGACGGCCTCCTTGCGGGCGGCACACTCCTCCCGCAGCAACTCGCGGCCCGCGGCGCCGACCCCGGTCAGCTGCGAGCGCGCCAGGACCAGGTCCGCGATCGCTTCGTCGAAGTCGTCGCCGCCGAGGCGCTGAATGCCCTCGCTGATGACGACCTCGTTCGCGTGCCCGGTCATCTTGAGCAGCGAGGCGTCGAAGGTGCCCCCGCCCAGGTCGTAGATGAGGACGTACTCCCGTTTGGCGGTGATGGTGGAGCGGTACCGATGCGCGTACTCCAGGCTCGCCGCCGACGGCTCGTTGAGCAGGGCCACGACGTCGAATCCCGCCGCGACGAAGGCGTCCAGCGTCAGCAGGCGTTGGGCGCTCGAGGCGTTGGCCGGCACGCTGATGGCGGCCTCGATCGATTCGGTGGCGGTGAGGCTGGCGTTGGAGCGGCGCAGCAGGTCGCTTTTCAGCTGGGCCAGAAAACCGGCGAGCAGGTCGGCCAGCCGATGGCGGCGGCCGGCGAGGGCCACCTCGGTCTGCGGCCCGGCGTCGTTGAGCAGACGTTTGAACGAGCGCAACACCGACCACGCCGGGTCGTGGCGGACGGCGGCGGCCTGCGCGCCGAACCGCAACTCCCCGGCCGCGTTGGCCGCGACGATCGACGGCCACGCGTCGACGCCGTCAAACGAGATGACGGGATAGTTGCCTCGGTCGACGGCCGCAACGACGGTGTGTGTGGTGCCAAAGTCGATGCCGACTCTCATCGCGCAAGTTTAGGACCGTGCCGGGGAGTTCGACACGACCTTTTCGCCCGGCGCGTCCCATCGTCTCTGCAACGCGCGTTCGGCGGCCGTGGGGACCAGGCCCGAGGGCGCGAACCGCTTCGACGGCACCGGGTCCTCCTCGGTCAGCGGCCGCCCGCCGCCACGAATTGCCCTGGCCGCGACCACAACTCCCGCGACGAAGACGATGAGAACCACCAGCGCAAAGACGATGGACAGGGTGCCCTGGATGAAGGTGTTCCTGATGACCTCGTCCAGCTGATGGGGATTCTTGGCCGCGCCGAACGCGGTCTTGCCGGCCCGCTGCGCCGCCGAGTACTGGGCGTGTTGAGTCCAGTAGCCGACCGCGGGATCCCCGGAGAAGATCTTCTGCCAGGACGCGGTCAACGTGACCGCCAGGTCCCACAGCAGCGGAACCCCCGGAATCCATGCCCATCTTAGCAGGCCCTTCTTGATCACCACCACGGTGATGACGGTCAGCGCGATGCCGGCCAGGAGCTGGTTGGCGATACCGAACAGCGGGAACAGCGTGTTGATGCCGCCCAGCGGATCGGTCACGCCCATCAGCAGGGTGCTGCCCCAGGCGGCGACCACCGCCAGGCTGCAGATCCACACGCCGGGCCGCCAACTCGGGTTGCGCAGCTTGGTCAGCGGGCCGCCCAGGTTGCCCAGCGTGTCGGACAGCATGAAGCGGTTGACCCGGGTGCCCGCGTCGAGGGTGGTCAGGATGAACAGCGCCTCGAACATGATCGCGAAGTGATACCAGAAGGACTTCAGCCCGGCGCCGCCGAACACCCGCTGCAGCACCTCGGACATTCCCCAGGCGAGTGTCGGCGCCCCGCCGGTGCGCGACACGATCGACTTTTCGCCGACGCTGGCGGCGGCCTGACCGATCTGGTCGGCGGTGGCCGGGGGGCCGTGCAGTCCGAGTGAGTTGACGTAGTCCGCGGCGCGGGCCGCGGTGGCGCCGGTCTGCGCGGCCGGCGCGTTGATCGTGAAGTAGAGATGCTGGTTGATGATCGATGCGGTGATCAGCGCCATGACGGCGACGAACGACTCGGTGATCATGCCGCCGTAGCCGATCAGCCGCATCTGGCCTTCCTTCTCCAGCAGCTTGGGCGTCGTCCCGGACGAGATCAGCGAGTGGAATCCCGACAGGGCGCCGCACGCGATGGTGATGAACAGGAACGGGAACAGCGAGCCGGCGAACACCGGACCGTTGCCCTTGGTGGCGAACTGCGAGATCGCGGGCGCCTGCATGACCGGCCGCGCGATGCAGATGCCGACCGCGAGCAGCGCGATGGCGCCGACTTTCATGAACGTGGACAGGTAGTCGCGCGGCGCCAGCAGCAACCACACCGGCAACACCGATGCGGCGAAACCGTAGACGATCAGGCACCAGCACAACGTCACCGGGGACAGCGTGAACCAGGATGCGCCCCAAGGTGTTTCGGCGACCCAGTTGCCGGACGCCACCGCGGCCAGCAGCAGCGCGAACCCGATCACCGAGACCTCCGACACCCGCCCGGGGCGCAGGAACCGCAGGTAGATCCCCATGAACAGGGCGATGGGAATGGTCATGGCGATGGAGAACACGCCCCAGGGGCTTTCGGCCAACGCCTTGACCACGATCAGGGCCAGCACCGCGATCAGGATCACCATGATCACCAGGACCCCGAGCAGGGCGGCCGCCCCGCCCACCGCGCCCAGCTCGTCGCGGGCCATCTGGCCCAGGGAACGGCCCCGGCGGCGGGTGGAGATCCACAGCACCAGGTAGTCCTGCACGCAGCCGCCGAACACCGCGCCGAGGATGATCCAGATGCTGCCCGGCAGGTAACCCATCTGGGTGGCCAGCACCGGGCCCACCAGCGGCCCGGCCCCGGCGATGGCGGCGAAATGATGCCCGAACAGCACGCGCCGGTCGGTGGGCACGTAGTCGGTGCCGTCGTCGAGCACCTCGGCCGGGGTGGCGTGGTCGTCGCGCGGGCGAACGATCTTCATTTCGATCAGCCGGGCGTAGAACCGGTAGCCGATGATGTAGGTGCAGATCGCCGCGACCACGAACCAGACCGCGTTCACCGTCTCGCCGCGGGCGAACGCGATGCTGGCCCACGCGACGGCGCCGAGCACGGCGATGACCCCGAACGCGATCTTGTGCCGGGCGGTGATGGGGGAGCGGTCGACGATCGCGACGGGCGGCAGGTCGTTGTCGGTGTGGATGTAGCTGACGTCTTTGTCCTGCTCCTTGACTGCCACGGCCGAAACCCTACGCCCGGGAAACGAATTGCGCGTGCTTTGTCAATACAGCGCGCGCACGGCATCGATGGTGTCGGCCTCGGCCGGGCTTTTGTCGTCGCGGTAGCGCACCACCCGGGCGAACCGCAGCGCGACACCGCCGGGATAGCGCGAGGATTTCTGGACCCCGTCCAGCGCGATCTCGACCACCTGCTCGGGCCGCAGCCGCACGACGTAGGAGTCCGTCCCGTCGACGGCGAGTTCGCTGAACCGCGCGGTCTGCCAGTCCAGCATGGCGTCGGTCATGCCCTTGAAAGTCTTTCCCACCATGACGAATTCACCGGTGGCCGGGTCGCGCGCCCCGAGGTGGATGTTGGACAGCTTGCCGCTTCGGCGCCCCGATCCCCACTCGACGGCGAGCACCACCAGGTCCAGGGTGTGCACGGGCTTGACCTTCAGCCAGCCCGCGCCGCGGCGGCCCGCCTGGTACGGCGCGTCCGGCGCCTTGGCCAGGACGCCCTCGTGGCCGGCGGCCAGCGTCGCGTCCAGGAATCCGGCCGCCGTCTCCGGGTCCGCGGTGAGCAGCCGATCCACCCGCTGCGCGGCCGGCACCAGCGCGTCCAGGTCCGCCAGCCGCTCGGTGGTCGGCGCGTCGAGCAGGTCGACGCCGTCGCGATGCAGGATGTCGAAGAAGAACACCGAGAGCGGCTGCGCCGCACGGGCTTTGGCCACATCGACCGATCGGCCGAACCGCGACGCGGTGACCTGGAAGCGGTGTGGTGAGTTGTCGGGCCGCAGCGCGATCGCCTCGCCGTCGGCGATGAGGTCGCGCACCGGCAGCGCCAGCGTCGCCTCTACCACCTCGGGCAGGCGGGCGGTGACGTCGTCGAGGCTGCGCGTGTAGACGGTGACCTCGTCGCCGGACCGGTGGATCTGCACCCGGGCGCCGTCCAGCTTCGCCTCGAAAATCGTTGTCCCGCCGTGCCTCTCGAGCGCGTCGGCCACCCCGGTGGCGGTCTGCGCCAGCATCGGCCCGACCGGCCGGCCGACCCGCAGGGTGAACGCCTCCAGGCCCGGCGCCCCGGTACCCAAGGCCGCCGCCGCGACGGCGGGCAGGTCCCCGCCCAGCATCGCGGCCCGTTGCACCGACGCGACCGGGATGCCGGCGGCCTTGGCCACCGCGTCGGCCATGATCCCGGCCAGCGCCCCCTGGCGCAGCTCCCCGCCGAGCAGCCGCAGCAGAAACGCCTGCTCGGCTTCGGTTGCGGCGGCGAACAGGTCGGCGATCAGCTCGGCGCGCCGGGCCTGCGACCCTTTGCCCGACACCGCCCCGATCTGGAAGAAGCGGGCGTCCACCCCGGTGACGGTCAACGTCGGATGCGGCGCCGGTGCCGGGCGGGACCGCAACGACGCCCAGCCGACCCCGATCTGGCGCTGCCGCAGCTCACCGGAGAGCCAGGAGACCACGATCGCGACGCCGCCGTCGGGGTCGTCGGCGGCGCGGCGCAACAGGTCGGCGATGTGGGCGACCTTGCTCAGCCGCGACGACGTTCCGCCCACGTCAAGCGACGTCGTCGCCACGTCGACAAGGAGCACCAAATCAGCTTGTCACGGCTCACCGACAAGGCGGGGTCAACCCTCGGGGGCGGACACGCTAGCGTGCTACCTAACGTTACAGATTGCTAGGAATCTGACAACCCACAAGGAGAGGCCCGGATGGAGATCAACGGAAAGAAGGTCGTCGTCATCGGCGGCGCGTCGGGGATGGGTCGCGCCTCGGCGGAGCTGCTGGCCGAGCGCGGGGCGCAGGTCGCGATCCTCGACCGCGAGGGTTCCGACGGCAAGACGGTCGCCGAGGGTGTCAAGGGCGCGTTCTACCCGGTTGACGTCACCGACTTCACCGGCACCGAGGAGACGCTGCAGACCGCCGTCGACAAGCTGGGCGGCCTGCACGTCATCATCACCACCGCCGGCGGCGGCATCGCCAAGCGGACGATGACCAAATCCGGCCCGCACGACCTCGAATCCTTCCAATCCGTCATCGACCTCAACCTGATCGCCACCTTCAACATCAGCCGGCTGGCCGCCGCCCACATGGCCAAGAACGAGCCCGAGGACGAGGAGCGCGGCGTCATCATCAACACCGCCTCGATCGCGGCCTTCGAGGGCCAGATCGGGCAGGTCGCCTACACCGCCGCCAAGGCGGGCGTCGCGGGCATGTGCCTGACCATGGCGCGCGACCTGGGCTCGCTGGGCATCCGGGTGCTGGCGATCGCGCCGAGCCTGTTCGCCACCGGCCTGACCCAGGGCATCCCGGACGAATTCGCGTCGGCGCTCACCAAGGACGCGGCCTTCCCCAAGCGCCTCGGCCGGCCGATCGAGTACGCCAAGCTGGCGGCGGCCATCGTGGACAACCCGATGCTCAACGGCCAGTGCCTGCGGCTGGACGCCGGCCAGCGGTTCGCGCCCAAGTAGGCCACCCCCACAAGCCGCCCGCCCCGCATTAAGTACACTCTTTAGGCAGCCGCCCCGCTTCCCCTCGAAGCGGGGCAGGCTACCCAGCCGGTAGCGAGGAGGGCCCCTCATGGGTATCGCACTGACCGACGACCACCGCGAACTCGCCGATGTCGCCCGCGCGTTCCTGACCTCGCAGAAGGCCCGTTGGGCGGCGCGGTCCCTGCTCGACGCCGCCGAGGAATCCCGGCCGCCGTTCTGGCAGAACCTCGTCGAACTGGGGTGGCTGGGCCTGCACATCGACGAGGAGCACGGCGGCTCCGGCTTCGGCCTGCCCGAACTCGTGGTGGTGGTCGAAGAACTCGGCCGCGCCGTCGCGCCGGGACCGTTCGTGCCGACCGTGATCGCCTCGGCGGTGATCGCCAAAGGCGGTAGCGCCGAACAGAAGTCGCGCCTGTTGCCCGGGTTGATCGACGGGACCGTCACCGCGGGGATCGGCCTGGACGGCAATGTGCAGCTCAAGAACGGGGTCGCCGACGGCGATGCCGGGATCGTGCTGGGCGCCGGGCTGGCCGAGCTGCTGCTGGTCGCCGCGGGCGAGGACGTGCTCGTGCTGGAGCGCGGCCGCGCCGGCGTGACGGTGCAGGTGCCGGACAACTTCGACCCGACCCGCCGGTCCGGTCGCGTCCGCCTCGAAAACGTGGACGTCGGCGCCGACGACATCCTGACGGGCGCCCGGGCCGCGGCGCTGGCCCGGGCCCGCACGCTGCTGGCCGCCGAGGCGGTGGGCGGCGCCGCGGACTGCGTGGAGGCCGCCGTGGACTACGCCAAGGTGCGCCAGCAGTTCGGCCGGACCATCGCGACTTTCCAAGCGGTCAAGCATCATTGCGCGAACATGCTGGTGTCCGCCGAGTCGGCGATCGCCGCGGTGTGGGACGCCTCGCGCGCGGCGAGCGAGGACGAGGACCAGTTCCAACTGGTCGCCGGGGTGGCGGCGGCCCTGGCGTTTCCCGCCTATGCGCGCAACGCCGAGCTGAACATCCAGGTGCACGGCGGCATCGGTTTCACCTGGGAGCACGACGCGCATCTGCACCTGCGCCGCGCGCTGGTGATCGCGGCGCTGTTCGGCGGTGACGCGCCGGCCCGGGATGTCTTCGAGCGCACCGCCGCCGGCGCCAAGCGGGAGAACAGTTTGGACCTGCCGCCCGAGGCGGAGGAACTGCGCACCCGCATCCACGCCGACGCCGCCGAGATCGCCAAGGTGGACAAAGAGGCGCAACGGGACAAACTGATCGAGACGGGCTACGTCATGCCGCACTGGCCCAAGCCCTGGGGTCGGGCCGCCGACGCGGTGGAGCAGTTGGTCATCGAGGAGGAGTTCCGCGCGGCCGGCATCAAGCGGCCCGACTACTCCATCACCGGCTGGGTGATCTTGACCCTGATCCAGCACGGAACCGATTGGCAGATCGAAAGATTCGTGGAGAAGGCGCTCCGCCAGGAAGAGATCTGGTGCCAGCTGTTCTCCGAACCCGAGGCCGGCTCCGACGCGGCGTCGGTCAAGACCCGCGCCGTTCGGGTCGACGGCGGCTGGAAGATCAACGGGCAGAAGGTGTGGACCAGCGGGGCGCAATACTGCGCACGCGGCCTGGCCACCGTGCGCACCGACCCGGATGCCCCCAAGCACGCCGGCATCACGACCGTGATCATCGACATGAAGGGCCCGGGCGTCGAGGTGCGGCCGTTGCGGCAGATCACCGGCGGCTCGGAATTCAACGAGGTGTTCTTCAACGACGTGTTCGTCCCCGACGAGGACGTCGTCGGCGCGCCCAACTCCGGGTGGACCGTGGCCCGCGCGACCCTGGGCAACGAGCGGGTCAGCATCGGCGGCAGCGGATCGTTCTACGAGGGCCTGGCGGCCACACTGGTGCAGCTCGCTTCGCAGCAGTCAGATCGCTTGGCCGGGGCGCCGATTCGGATCGGGTCCTTCCTCGCCGACGATCACGCCCTGCGGCTGCTGAACCTGCGGCGCGCCGCGCGCAGCGTCGAGGGGGCGGGGCCCGGTCCGGAGGGCAACATCACCAAGCTCAAGCTGGCCGAGCACATGGTGGACGGCGCCGCGATCTGGGCGGCGCTGTCGGGGCCGGAGGTCGCGCTGATGGATGGCCCGGCCGCGGTGGTCGGCCGGCTGACGATGGGAGCCCGTGGCATGGCGATCGCGGGGGGCACCTCGGAGGTCACCCGCAACCAGATCGCCGAGCGGATTCTCGGCATGCCGCGCGACCCGCTGATCAACTAGCCCCGTCGAGGCTCAGGCCGGCGCGAACAGCGGCGCCCCGCCGCTGCCCGTTTCCGGCTGCAGCTCGACGGGCATCCCGCACTTGACCGAATCGGGTTCGCAGCCAACGATGTTGGCCGCCACCCGCAGGCCCTGTTGTTCGGCGAGTTCGACGATGGCGATCACATACGGGACGGGCAGTTCCGGGTTGTACGGGTGGTGGTTCACCGTGTACGTGAAGACCGCACCCCGCCCGGAAACGGGCCGCGCGACCAGCTTTCCGCCACACGTGCGGCACACGCCGGCAGGCGGATGCACCCAACGCGCGCAGTCGGCGCAGTATTCGATGAGCAGCGGCTCGTCCGGCACGACGAATACAGTACACTCAATTGATTCGATGCGGGGCTATGGGCTGACGGGCGGTGGGCATGACGCATTTCGAAAAGGACGCGATTCTGTCCGGCATCGGCATCTCCCGGATCGGCCGCCGCACCGGCATCGCCGGCCTGGACCTGACCATGGAGGCGGTGCGGGCCGCCGTCGAGGACGCCGGGCTGGTCGCCTCCGACATCGACGGCATCGCGACGCTGGGTGACACCCCCGCCGGCGAGGTCAACGCCGAGCTGGGAATCGAGGCCGCGGATTGCGGTTCGGGCTTCGGCACCGGCGGCTTGCTCAGCCCGGTGATGTCGGCCTGCCGCGCGGTCGCCGAGCGGCGCGCCCGCCACGTGGTGGTGTACCGGACCATCCAGATGCTCGGGGGCACCGTCCCGGTGAAGCCGCAGGAGAACGCGCCCGCGCCGCCCCTCGCGCGGATGTTCGAGGCCCCCGAGGGCGCCGACCGCCCCGCCGTCGGCGCGATGGACGACGTCAATGACCTCGTCGCCGCGAACGCGTACTCCGCCGCAAACTGGCTGGCGCTCAACTGCCGGCGGCACATGGAGCTGTACGGCACCACCAAGCAACAGCTGGGCTGGGTCGCCCTCAACGGCAGGCGCAATGCCGCGTTGAATCCGCGCGCCGTGTACCGCGACCCGATGACCATGGCCGACTACCTCAGCGCGCGGCCGGTTTCCACCCCGTTCGGGCTGCTGGACTGCGACGTCCCGATCGACGGCTCGATCGCGGTGGTGGTTTCGCACGCCGAGTACGCGCGCGACTGCCCGCACCGCGCGGTCGCGGTGGAGGCGATCGGTGGGTCCGACGGCGCCGGCGGCTGGTTTCACCGGGACGACTACCCGAAGATGGCGATGTCGGACGCGGCGGCGCAGATGTGGTCGCGCACCGACCTCAAGCCGTCGGATCTCGAGGTCGCCGAGCTGTACGACGGGTTCACCTATCTGACCCTCGCATGGCTGGAGGCCCTGGGAGTCTGCGGCGACGGCGAGGCGGGGCCCTTCGTCGAGGGTGGCGAGCGGATCGCCCGCGACGGGGTTTTGCCCCTGAACACCTACGGCGGTCAGCTGTCGGCCGGGCGCATGCACGGCTACTGGGCGCTGCACGAGGGGTGTCTGCAGTTGCGCGGCGAGGCGGGGGAGCGGCAGGTTTCGCGTCGCCCGGAGGTCGGCGTGGTGTCCGTGGGAGGCGGGCCCGTCGCCGGCTGCATGTTGCTCACATGCTGAAAATTGTTGCGCCGAAACGTTATTGGTCCTGACATGAGCACCGGCCTGGCGAACAAGCTGGCGTCGAAGATCGCGCGCGAGCTCGAGGCCGACATCGTCCGCCGCGGCTGGGCCACCGGGGAATCGCTGGGTTCCGAACACGCCTTGCAGGAGCGATTCGGGGTGAGCCGCTCGGTGCTGCGGGAGGCGGTCCGGCTGGTCGAACACCATCAGGTGGCACGGATGCGGCGTGGGCCGGGCGGCGGGCTGATCATCTGCGAGCCCGACGCGGGCCCCGCCACTCGCGCCGTCGTCATCTATCTCGAGTATCTGGGCACCACGCTGGGTGACCTGCTCAACGCGCGCTTGGTGCTCGAACCGTTGGCCGCGTCGCTGGCCGCGGAGCGGATCGACGAGGCGGGCATCGCGCGGCTGCGGGCGGTGTTGCGGGGCGAAGAAGAATGGCAGCCGGGGCTGCCGACGCCGCGCGACGAGTTCCACATCGCCCTGGCCGAGCAATCGAAAAACCCGGTGCTGCAACTGTTTATCGACGTGCTGATGCGGCTCACCACCCGCTACGCCCTGCAGTCGCGAACAAACACGGCCACCGAGGCCATCGAGGCGGTCGACCGGATGCACGTCGATCACTCCGAGATCGTCGAGGCCGTCACCTCCGGCGACCCGGCGCGGGCAAAAACGCTGTCCGAACGCCACGTCGAGGCCGTGACGGCCTGGCTGCAGCACCATCACCCCGGCACCGCGAGCCGGCGGCGCAAGCGGCGGCCGCTGAACATTGAGGCGCCCCGCGGCAAACTCGCGGAGATGCTGGCGGTCACGATCGGCGACGACATCGCCGCCGACGGCTGGCGGGTCGGTTCCGTCCTCGGCACGGAGGCGGCCCTACTGGAGCGATACCGGGTGAGCCGGGCGGTGTTTCGCGAGGCGGTCCGGCTGCTCGAATACCACTCGATCGCGCACATGCGCCGCGGACCGGGCGGTGGCCTCGTCATCGCTCAACCCCAGGCGCAAGCCAGCATCGACACCGTCGCCTTGTACCTGCAGTACCGCGACCCGAGCCGGGAAGACCTGCGCTGCGTCCGGGACGCCATCGAGATCGACAACGTCGCCAAGGTGGTCAAGCGGCGCGGCGAATCCGAGGTGGCCGCGTTCCTGACCGCCCACCGGTCCGAGGTCTCCGAAACACCCGGCGATCTGGGCGCCGCGGCGGCCGAAGAGTTTCGGTTCCACATCGGACTGGCCCAGCTGGCCGGCAACACGCTGCTCGACCTGTTCCTGCGCATCATCGTCGAGCTGTTCCGCCGGCACTGGTCGAGCACCGGGCAGGCGCCGCCGACCTGGGCCGACGTCCTTGCGGTCCACCACGCGCACCTGCGGATCGCGGACGCGATCGAGGCGGGCGACGAGAGCCTGGCCCGCTATCGCGTTCGCCGTCATCTGGATGCCGCCGCCTCCTGGTGGCTGTGACACGTACTGAGTCCGGGATGTGATCTGTAGCTCGGTATATCGAAGGCCCCTCGGGGGTATTGGGGAGGGAGAAAGTTAACGGCCGGTCCAGCAGGGGGTTGGCATTCGTGATCGAAAGTGAGAGTGCCGGAGTGATGGCGGGCACCCAGATCGGCTTCGTCCACTCCGCGCTTATTTACCAATCCCAGCAGGAGTATCTGGATGCGGTGACCCGCTTCATCGGCGACGGGTTGGCGGCCGGGGAGCCGGTACTGGTCGCGGTGCCGTCCGACAAGCTGGCGTTGCTGCACGACGCGATGGCGGCCGACGGCGGCTTGCCGCCTGAAGTGCAGACGGTCGACGTCACCGAGGAGGCCCGCAACCCGAGCCGGTTCATGGCGATGGAGGGTGCCTTCGTCGACGACCATCCCGACCGGCGGGTGCGGATCGTCAGCCAACTCGCCTGGCCCGGCCGCAGCGGCGAGGAATTGGTCGCCTGCGTGGAACACGAGGCGTTGGTCAACGGGGCGATGGACGGCTACCAGGCGAC
The DNA here is from genome assembly GCF_001666915.1 of Mycobacterium sp. E3339. Lineage (NCBI taxonomy): Bacteria > Bacillati > Actinomycetota > Actinomycetes > Mycobacteriales > Mycobacteriaceae > Mycobacterium > Mycobacterium sp. E3339. The sequence continues at coordinate 82,081 of NZ_LZIZ01000148.1, forward strand.
CAATCTATGTCTCTACGACGGGAGCCGGCTTGCCGACGAGGTGCTGGCCGACGCCCGGGCCACGCATCCCCTGCTTCTGCGTGGTGGTGCGCTGCAACGCAGCGCCGACTACGCCCCCGACGCCGCCCTGCGGCGCTGCAACCGGCCGCTGCCCGCCAACCCGGGCGCCGTGACCTACACGGTCAGCAAGTCCACGGACCTCAGCCCCGCGCGGTCCTTCGCGGTCGACTACGCCGGCTGGATCGGGTTGTCCCAGGACGGGATCGAGGACCTGCAATTGGTGGCCACCGAGCTGGCCAGCAACAGCTTGATGTACACCGATGGCGCCTGCCAGCTCGCCTTCTGGCGCGACGACGGTTATCTGGTGTGCGAGGCGCGGGACACCGGATGCTTCGACGATCCGTTGGTCGGCCGGCTGGACCCGGGTCCCTGCGGCCCCGCCAGCCGGGGCCTGTACCTGGTCAACGCCATTTCGGATCTGGTGCGCACCCACACCACCCCCACTGGCACGACCATCCAGGCGTATCTCCGCTTCGACGCGTCGGCGGGGCCGACGGGTTGAACGCAAGCAGCCCCCGGGAGACCCGAGGGCTGCTTGACGTAATCAGTTAAAGGCCGAGGCCGCCAGTGATGCCGCCCACGATCCCGCCGACCGTGCCACCGGTGGTGCCGCCGACAAGGCCGCCGCTGCCGGCCGCGGCCGACGCGCATCCGGTCGGGAGTAGTAACACCGCGGCGACCCCGGCGGCCGCCGCGGCAGCTTTGAGGTTTTTCCTGGTGCCCTTCGCCTTCATGATGAGCCTTCTTTCATCCATGTGTAAGGGGTAATTGCACAGCCGTTGAATGACTGTCGCCTCCGCTTCATACCCCCTGTTGCACACGCGTAAACCAACGTTTTGCCGACTTGTTTTATCCGCGGAACTTGCACGTCAGGCGGGTGTGCGGCTAATGTCGGGCCTCGTGCGTCTTCTCGATCGCGTGGTAGTAGCTAGCACCCGCAGCGGGGTCTGACCTAGACCGACCCCCCGCTGTGGGTCGGAAGCTACCGCCGTCGGTCACTGGAATCGACCGAAGAAGACCGGCACATGACTATCCCCGAGCGGCTCGACCCCTCCAGCATTTCAGCCAGCCAATGCCTCGCCACGGTGTGGTTCGCCCGGCAGTTCGGCGCCGCGCTGCCCCGGGGTCTGCGGGAGCGGGCGGGCGCGATGACCTGGGAGCGATTCGTCGCGACCTACGGCCCGGCGGGACCGGTCCGGCTGGGCACGTGGGAGTGCACCGACACCGACCGGCGGGTGGGTCCGCACGCCCGCAACTTCCGGGCCGTCATCGCCGTGGGTGACCGCATCGCAACCTCGACCGCCGCGGCCGGCGGCCCGATCGCGGCCCTCGGCGCGATGCTGCACGAACGCGGAATGTCGTTGGAAATCCTCAACTTTCATCAGCTGCAATCCGGTGGGCGCACCGCCACGTTCGTCCGCGGCGGCGACGGCGCCCGCGACGAGTGGGCCGTGGGTTTCTCCGACGATCCGACGGAGTCGGCCCTGCGCGCGATGATCGCCTGCGCGAACCGGTTGATCGGCTGATCTCAGAGCGGGCGCAGCACGATCGGCATGCCGTCCATCGGTATGGGGATGGTGCGGTAGTCCCACTTCGACTCGTAACCCGGGCGGGGCAGCTCGAGCCGGTAGCGACGCAGCAGCCGATGCATGATCGTCTTGATCTCCAACTGGCCGAACACCATTCCGATGCACTTGTGCGCGCCGCCGCCAAACGGAGTCCACGCGTACCGGTGGCGCTTGTGTTCGTTGCGGGGCTCCGTGAACCGTTCCGGGTCGAACTTCAGGGGGTCGGTCCAGATCTCCGGGAGCAGATGGTTCACCCCCGGAAACGCGGTGACGTTGGTGCCCTTCGGTAGGTAGTGGCCCAACAGTTCGGTGTCGCGCACCGTTCGGCGCATCGCCCACTGCACCGGCGTGACCAGCCGGATCGACTCGTTCATCACCAGATCCAGCGATTCGAGCTTCTCCAGCGACTCGATGTCGAGCGGTCCGTCCCCGAGGCGGTCCGACTCGTCGCGGCAGCGTTGTTGCCACAGCGGATTCGCGGCGAGCTGGTAAGCCATGTTCGTCGCGGTGGTGGTGGAGGTGTCGTGGGCGGCCATCATCAAGAAGATCATGTGGTTGACGATGTCCTCGTCGGAGAAGCGGTTGCCGTCCTCGTCCTCGGTCTGACACAACACGGTCAGCAGGTCGCTGCCTTCCTTGCCGCGGCGCTCCTTGACGCGTTCGTCGAAGTAGTTCTCCAGCAGTTGCCGGGCCCGGATTCCGCGCCACCACGTGAACGGCGGGATCGGGTTGCGGATGATCGCGTTGCCGGCGCGGACGGTCATCGTGAAGGCTTTGTTCACCTTGGTCACCAGCTCGCGGTCTGTGCCCGGCTCGTGGCCCATGAACACCATCGACGCGATGTCGAGGGTCAGCTCCTTCATCGCCGGGTAGAGCAGGAAGCGCGGGTCGTCGATCACCCAGTCGTCGGCGATGACCTGCGACACCACCTGGTCCATGTGCTCGACGTAACCGGCGAGCCGGGACCGGATGAACGCCTCCTGCATGATCCGCCGGTGGAACAGGTGCTCTTCGAAGTCGAGGAGCATCAGCCCGCGCTTGAAGAAGGCGCCGATCACCGGGGTCCAGCCCTGCTGGGAGTAATCCTTGTTGCGGTTCGAGTAGAGCTCCTGGGCGGCGTCCGGGCCGAGCGCCGCGACGAATGGCAGCAACGGCGAGTCGCCGAAGACGAGCGGGCCTTTGGTCTCGTACAGGAACATCAGGTAATCCGGGCCGCCGCGCAGCATCTCGATGATGTGCCCGATGACCGGCAGCCCCGCGTCACCCACCACCGCTTTGAGCCCGCTGCCCGGCGGCGGTTCGGCCAGCACGTGCTCGGGAAACTGGACGGTGCGCAGCCTGCGCTCCACCGCGCCCATCCCGGGAAAGTTGTTGACCGACGGGGTGAACCGGCGGCGCGCCTGGTCCAGCAGGTATTGCGGGGTGCTGATGGTGGCGGTCATAGACGCTCCTTTGCGGTCCCTCCCACGTGACAGCCGTCACTGTCCCCTAACCTTCGGGAAAAACTTGACGGCTGTCAAGTTTGCTTTTTGATCGGCGTGGTGCAAGGTCAGGGAATGAGCATCCACCCCGCCACCGGTGAGCCGGGCGGGCAGCGGCGCGGTGACAAACAGCGCCAGGCGATCCTGCAGGCCGTGCGGGAGATGCTGCAGGAAAAGCCATTCGCGGAGCTGTCGGTCAGCACCATCAGCCTTCGGGCCGGGGTGGCCCGGTCCGGCTTCTACTTCTACTTCGACTCCAAGTACGCCGTGCTCGCCCAGCTGATGGCCGAGGCCGCCGCGGAACTCGAGGAGCTCACGCAGGATTTCGCACCCCGCCAGCCGGGCGAGTCGCCGGAGCAGTTCGCCAAACGCATGGTCGGCAGCGCGGCTGCGGTGTACGCGCACAACGACCCGGTGATGACCGCCTGCAACGAGGCCCGCAACACCGACGTCGAGATCCGCAACCTGATGGACCAGCAATTCGAGGTGGTGCTGGGCCAGATCGTCGCCATCGTCGAGGCCGAGATGAAGGCCGGGACCGCCCACCCGATCAGCGACGACCTGCCCACCCTGATCCGCACCCTGGCCGGCACCACCGCGCTGATGCTGACCGGCGATCCCATCCTGGCCGGCCGCGACAGCGATCTCGACCGTCGCGTGCGCGTGCTCGAGCGGTTGTGGCTGCACGCGCTGTGGGCCGGGCGCCCGTAGACCGTTACCGCCGGTATCGTCACGGCAATGGGGCAGCAGGGGTACTTCGCAGGCAAACGGTGCCTGGTCACCGGCGCGGCCAGCGGCATCGGCCGCGCCACCGCGCTGCGGCTGGCGGCGCAGGGCGCCGAACTGTATCTGACCGACCGCGACCGCGACGGCCTGGAGTCAACGGTGGCCGACGCCCGCGCGCTCGGCGCGCGAGTCCCCGCGCATCGGGCCCTCGACATCGCCGACTACGCCGAGGTGGCGGCGTTCGCCGCCGACATCCACCGCGACCACCCGAGCATGGACGTCGTGCTCAACATCGCCGGCGTGTCCGCCTGGGGAACCGTCGACCGGCTGACGCACGAGCAGTGGAGCAAGATGATCGCGATCAACCTGATGGGTCCGATCCACGTCATCGAGACGTTCGTCCCGGCGATGGTGGCGGCCCGCAACGGCGGGCACCTGGTGAACGTGTCCTCGGCGGCCGGGTTGGTCGCGCTGCCCTG
>NZ_LZIZ01000149.1:0-56480 GCF_001666915.1 Mycobacterium sp. E3339
TGCCGCGGACCACCCACTTCCCGATCCACGACGCGGCCGCCGCGGTCCGGCTGGTCGGCGCCGCCGGCCACACCGGCAAGGTGGTGCTCGACGTGCCGCGGGCCGGGCGCAGCGTGGCCACGGTTCCCCCGGAACAGGTGCGGCCGTTCCGCGGCGACGGCGCCTACATCGTCACCGGCGGTATCGGCGGGCTGGGACTGTTCCTGGCCGGTGAGATGGCCTCCCGGGGAGCCGGGCGGCTCGTGCTCAACTCCCGTTCGGCGCCCGACGCGCGGGCGCGGCAAGCCATTGAGCGCCTGACCGCCGGCGGGGCCGACATCGTGGTGGAGTGTGGCGACATCGCCGAGCCGGGCACGGCCGCACGCCTGGTGGCGTGCGCGACCGCGACGGGACTGCCGGTGCGCGGCGTGTTGCACGGGGCGGCGGTGGTCGAGGACGCCACGTTGACCAACGTCACGGACGAACTGGTCGAACGGTGTTGGGCGCCAAAGGTTTACGGCGCCTGGAACCTGCATCACGCCACGGCGGGGCAGCCGCTGGACTGGTTCTGCGCGTTCTCGTCGGCGGCCGCGCTCGTCGGCTCCCCGGGGCAGGGCGCCTACGCGGCGGCCAACAGCTGGCTGGACGCGTTCGCGCACTGGCGCCGCGCGCAGGGGCTGCCGGGCAGCGCGATCGCCTGGGGCGCGTGGTCCGAGGTGGGGCGGGCCACCGCCCTGGCGGAGGGCGCCGGCATCGCCATCAAGCCCGCCGAGGGCTTCCACGCCTTCGAGTCGCTGCTGCGCTACGACCGCGCTTACTGCGGCTACGCGCCGATCACGGGAACGCCGTGGTTGACCTCGTTCGCGCAGCGCAGCCGGTTCGCCGAGGCGTTCCGGTCGTCGGGTCAGGGCGACCCGGACACGGGCAGATTCCTCGCCGAGCTCAAGGGGTTGCCCCGCGAGGAATGGCCCACCGCCATCCGTCGGCTGGTGTCCGGCCAGATCAGCCTGTTGCTCAGGCGCACAATCGATCCCGATCGTCCCCTGTCCGACTACGGGCTGGATTCGCTCGGCAATTTGGAACTGCGCACCCGCATCGAAACCGAAACGGGCGTGCGCATCAGCCCCACCAAGATCACTACCGTGCGGGATCTGGCGGAGCATCTGTGCGACGAGCTCGCCGCCACCGAACTCGCACCGTCGGCATCCTGACGCAATTCGACTCATCGCGGTCGTAACCGTTGCCGTCACGGTCGGGCAAGGGCACCCCGCGGCCAGGCGAGCCGGCGGCCGCCGCGCGGTGGCGGGGCCCGTCAAATCTCCTGTAAATTGGCCATCTTAAGTAGCCGAATGGCTACACCCCGGTTTGACTGGCGAGCGACGTGGTGAGGGGCTGAGCATGTCGGACAACATCACCTGGCACGAACACCACATCAGCCGCAGCAGCCGGGAACAACTCAACGGGCACCGGGGCTGCGTCCTCTGGTTCACCGGGCTCAGCGGCAGCGGCAAGAGCACGGTGGCCAACACCGTCGAGCAGAAGCTCTACGAGCGGGGCGTCCGCAGCTATCTGCTGGATGGGGACAACGTCCGCTACGGGCTCAACGCGGGCCCGGGAACCCTCGAACCGCGCCACGGGGCCGAGTTCGCCAAGAGGTTCGGTCTGGGCTTCTCCGCCCAGGATCGCGAGGAGAACATCCGGCGGATCGGGGCGGTGTCCAAGCTGTTCTGCGAGGCCGGCATCATCGCGTTGACCGCCTTCATCAGCCCCTACCGGCGCGATCGCGACGCGGTCCGCGAAACGCTGGTCGAAGGCGACTTCCAGGAAATCTTTATCGACACCCCGATAGAGATCTGCGAGAAGCGGGATCCCAAGGGGCTTTACAAGAAGGCGCGGGCCGGGGAGATCAAGGGATTCACCGGCATCGACGACCCGTACGAGGCTCCGGTGCAGCCCGAGTTGCGACTCGAGGGCGGCCAGAAGGACGCGGACACGCTGGCCGAGGAAGTGATCGCCCACCTGGAGAAGGTGGGTGTGATCCCGGCCCTGGCCCGCAGCCAGGAGGGGTTTAGCAAACGGGGATAACGGGCATCAAGGCGGACTGCTCGAACACGCACTCGAAGCGAGGTCATCAGATGAGCTATACGGGCCACAACGGGAAACCGATCGTGGAAAGGGTGGCCACGGCCGGCGCCGCCGACCTGATCAAAGGCCTGCCCCGGGTGCCCATTTCGAAGGCGACCGCGCACGAGGTGATCAGCCTGTCGTACGGCTTCTTCACGCCGCTGACGGGGTTCATGGGCCGCCAAGAGGTCGACACGACGCTGGACAAGATGGCGCTGCCGGACGGCACGCTGTGGAGCATCCCGATCGTGTTCGACCTGTCCGCCGACGAAATCGAGGAGCTGGGGATCGAAGAAGGCCGCAGCGTCGTCCTCGAGTACCTGGGGGCCCCGATGGCCACCTTCGAGGTCGCCGAGATCTACTCCTACGACCTGCAGCACTTCGCCGAGAAGACCTACGGCACAACCGATCCCCGGCACCCGGGGGTGAAGAAGACGCTCGCGTACGCGAACCGGTTCATCGCCGGGGACATCACGCTGATCAACGAGCCGGTCTTCAACGAGCCGTTCAAGAGTTTCTGGCTCACCCCCAAGCAGCATCAGGACGCCTTGGCGGAGAAGGACTGGAAACACGTCGTCGCCCACCAGACCCGCAACGTCCCGCACACCGGTCACGAGGCGCTGATGAAGCAGGCGTGGCTGGCCGCGAACGAGGACATGCCCGTCGACAACCTGAACACCGGCGTGCTGGTGAACGCGATCATCGGCCAGAAGCGGGTGGGGGACTACATCGACGAGGCGATCCTGCTGACGCAGGACGAGTTGCGCAAGAGCGGCTACTTCCGCGAGGACGTGCACAAGGTGACCTTCACGCTGTGGGACATGCGCTATGCGGGCCCGCGCGAGGCGATCTTCCACGCGATCCTGCGGACCAACCTCGGCTGCACCCACCACATGTTCGGTCGCGACCACGCCGGCGTCGGCGACTTCTACCACCCCTACGACTCGCAGAACCTGCTGCAGGATCACCGCTCGGACCTCGGCATCAAACCGGTGTTCCTGCGGGAGAACTGGTACTGCCCCGAATGCCGCGAGGTGACCAACTCGGCGCTGTGCGGTCACGACACACACGCGCAGAGCTTCAGCGGCAGCCTGATCCGCAGCATCCTCACCGACGAGGTGAAGCCGACCCAGCAGGTCATGCGGCACGAGGTGTTCGAGGTCGTGCTGGAGTCCGCCGCGAAATACGGTCAGGGATCACCGTTCGTCACCGAGGAATACCTGGCGAACCGGCTGCCGGTGTTCACGCTCAACCAGCTGGAGGGGGCCGAATCATGAGCGCCGCCAAGAAGATCAAGGTCAACGTCTGGATCAACGAGGAACGGCTGGAGGCGCTGGCGAAAGCGGGAATGGCCGATTCGGCGAAGGACGCCTTCGCCGGCATGAAGCTCCTGGAGATCTACACCACCGAGGAGCAGAAGGACCTTGTGTTGCAACGCTTTCCGGGGGCCAAGTACGACTCCGCCACCACCAAGTCCATCGAGCTGCTCCCGAAGAAGGCCAAGGACCGGCTGCTCGAGCTGTCGATCAACATGCACTCGACCGGCCCGGACGTGATGGGTCGCTTCCTGGACGAATCGCAAACCTAGCGCGCCGCTCAGGCGTCCAGCCGGGTGAACTCCTGGCGGCGATACTGTTCGACGCAGGCGGCCCGCCGGATCTTGCCGCTCGTCGTGGTCGGAATCGACCCCGGTGAGACCAGCACGAGATCGGCGACATTCAGACCGTGCGAGTTGGAAATCGCCGCGGTGACATCGTTTTTGACGACGGCGAGCCGGCGCAGCGCCTCCTCGTCGGAATCGCCGCGCTTCTTCATTTCGATGATGGTCACCAGCTTCTCGGTCTCGTCCAGCGCGACGGAGATGGCCGCGACCCGCCCCCCGGTGATCTCCTGGACCGTCGACTCGATGTCCTCGGGATAGTGGTTGCGGCCGTAGACGATCAACAGGTCCTTCGTCCGGCCGACGATGAACAGCTCGCCCTCGGAAACGAAGCCGAGGTCGCCGGTGCGCAGCCACGGTCCCTCGGGCGTGCCCGGCGACTGGTCGGCCAGCATGCCGCCGAACGTGCGCGCGGTCTCCTCGGGCTTCTGCCAGTAGCCGGCGGCCACGTTCTCGCCGTGCACCCAGATCTCGCCGACCGAACCCGGCGGGCATTCCTGGTGGGTATCGGGGTCCACGATCCGCACCGCCGGCGACTCGGGCATGCCGTAGCTGAACAGCGGTGAGCCGGTCTCGGCCGAACACCGCTGGGCGGTGCCGTCGGACAACTTCTCGGCATCGAAGTGCGCGATCTCGGGCGGGCCGCTCACGATGCGGCTCGAGACGTACACGGTGGCCTCGGCCAGACCGTAGGAGGGGTGCATCATGTGGTCACGAAAGCCGTACGGGGCGAACCGTTTACAGAACCGCTCCAGCGTCGCGGGGTGGATGCGTTCGGCGCCGCTGACGATGCCCAAGACCTTGCCGAGGTCGACGCCGTCGAGGTCGGCGTCCGTCGTCTTTCGGACGGCCAGCTCGAAGGCGAAGTTGGGCGCCGCGGAGATGATCGGGACGCCGATCGACATGGCCTGAATCCACCGCGCCGGGCGCTGGAGGAAGGCCACAGGGCTGGTCAGGTTGGCGCGGTAGCCGGCCAGGATCGGCGCGATGACGCCGAGCACCAGCCCCATGTCGTGGTAGAAGGGCAGCCAGGACACCGCCGCGCTGCCGCGCGGGGGAACGCCGTTGAATTCGGCGAAATAGGCGGTCATCAGCTGCCGGAAGTTCACTTGCAGGTTGCGGTGCGAGATCATCACCCCGGCGGGCACGCGGGTGGAACCGGACGTGTACTGCAGGTACGCCGTGTCGGGGGCCCCGCTGATGCGGATGCTCGGCGCGCCCGGGTCGTCCAGGTTCAGCGCGTCGACCTCGACGGCAACCGGGCCCGGCCCCAGGTACTCGGAAACCGCCCCGGCCACCGGGGACGTGGTGAGGACGACGGTTGGCGTGGTGTCGGCCAGGACGGCGCTCACCCGTTCGTCGTGCGAGCCCGCCGCCGGAACGGACAACGGCACCGCGATCAGCCCGGCCTGCATCGCGCTCAGGAAGGCCACGATGTAGTCCAGCCCCTGCGGGGCGAGGATCACGGCCCGGTCCCCGACCGCGCCGTGCCGCTTGACCTCGTGCGCGACGTTCAGGGTCCGCTGGTAGAGCTGCGCCCACGTCACCGTCTCGGTGACGCCCTCCCAATCGCGTTCGTAGTCGGTGTAGGCGAACACGACATCGTCGGGCTGCAGGCCCGCGCGCTCGCGCAGCAGGGCGACCACGGACGCGTTCGGCATGGCCGTCAGGGTACCGCCTCCCGCCGGGGTGCACCCGGGAGTCGCAAACTCAACGAAAACAGCAGCCGCACCTCGGGATCGGCAAGCGATGTCGACAGCAACCTCTCGATCCGCCGCACGCGGTAGCGAACCGTGTTGGGGTGCACGTGCAGCGACCGCGCGGCGGCGGCGATGTCGCCGAAGCTGTCCAGATACACCCGCAGCGTGTCGGCCAGCGCCGGCTCCCGGGTGCGCAGGTCGACGATCCGCGGGTCGGCCAGGCGCTCCTCGCGGCCAACCAGGCCGAGGATCTCGTCGAGCAGGACGGTGGTGCGCGCCTCGGCCAGCGACGTCACCTGCGGCATCGAAATGGGATGGCGCGCAGCGCTGTCCAGCACCCGGTCCAGTTCGGCGCGCGCGGCGGCGATCCCGGCGAGGCCGGTGACCGGAGCGGCGACGGCGGCGCGCAGCTGCATCCCGAGCTCGGTGCGCATCCCGGCGATGGTGCCGCGCACCCAGGAGGTGGCCGAGCGGGTCGGCGTCTGGGGCAGCAGCACATAGATTCGGGATCCCCGGGAGGCCACCTGGGCGTCCGGCCGAAAAGCGCTGGCGCTGAGCGCCATCACGTCGGGTAACCGAACTTGACGGGCCGCGCCGGCGTCCGCGTCCGCGGTGTCCCAGCCGACCAGCGCCGCGGCGCCGTCGGCGGCCAGGCCGAGTTCGCTTGCGACGGCGGCCACGTCGGGTTCGCCGTCGATCAGGCCCAACAGCTGCTGCACCCGCCGCAGCTGCGTGGAGGGCCGGGCGGCCAACCGCGCCATGATGCGCCCCGCCAGTACCGCGGCGCCGCGCAACATCTCCTCGGCGTCGTCGGCCAGCGGTTGTGCGCCCTGCTGCACCCAGATGGTGCCGGCGAACTCCGGCGGTCGCCGCGCGTCCGCCGCGGGCCGGTAGATCCCGATGGCCAGCCGCGGGCGCAGGCCCAACTCCGGGCGCTCGGCCACCCGCACCACGCCGTCGCCGGCTCGCAGGGCATCGAAAATGCCCCATTGCCCGATCCATTCGAGATGCTCGGGCGGCCCCGCCCTGCCCAGGATGGACAGCCGGCGCAGCTCGTCGGCCTCGTCGTTGGATGCCGAATACGCCAGCACGTGCGATTGGGCGTTTTCGATGCTGACCATGCCGTGAATGCGGTCGGCCAGCGACTGCGCCAGCCCGAACAGGTCCGTGCCCGAGTCCTCGGTCGCGTCGGCGCGGTCGCCGTGATGTTCCAGCACGTGGTTGACCAACTGGTAGAGCCGTTCCCACCGCGCGCGCGGCTCGACGGCCACCACCGCCGACCCCGCCGCGACCGCCGCCGTGACCAAACGGGTCGACGGCTCCTTGGCGAAGATCGCCGCCGGAACGCGCTCGCGCGCCTGCTTGTCCATCCACCGCAGCGCCTCGTCGTCGGCCACGCCGAGCAGGAAGAACACGTCGGCCGAGCCGGCGGCGGCCGCCAGCCCCAGCCGCACGTCGTCGCTGTCGATCAGCGCCGCCGAGCCCACGGCCAGGTCGAGGCCCCGCGGCGCCTCCACCAGGCTGACCAGCGTCGCGTCCAGCGCCAGCAACAGCTGGCCCAGCCCGGTCATTGTCCGATCATACTACCAAGGGCGGATCATCTTGTCCGATCGGCTAAGTCCGGGCGCCGTCGCGGCGAGGATCCTGGCAGCATGGACGCGATAACCGAGGTGCCGTTGCCGGCCAACGAGCCGGTCCATGACTACGCCCCGCACTCCCCCGAACGTGACCGGCTGCGCGCCGAGTTGGCCGCGCTGGCCGATCACCCCATCGACCTCCCGCACGTCATCGGCGGTCGGCACCGGATGGGCGACGGCGAACGCATCGACGTCGTCCAGCCGCACCGGCACGCCGCGACGCTGGGCACCCTGACCAACGCCGGGCCCGCCGACGCGGCGGCGGCGATCGACGCCGCGACCGCCGCGAAGGCCGGCTGGGCGGCAATGCCTTTCGACGAGCGCGCGGCGGTTTTCCTGCGGGCCGCCGATCTGCTGGCCGGACCGTGGCGGGAGAAGATCGCCGCGGCGACCATGCTCGGCCAGTCCAAGTCCGCCTACCAGGCCGAGATCGACTCGCCCTGCGAGCAGATCGACTTCTGGCGCTTCAACGTGGCGTTCGCGCGCCAGATCCTGGCGCAGCAGCCGATCAGCGGGCCGGGGGAGTGGAATCGCAGCGACTACCGCCCGCTGGACGGATTCGTCTATGCGATCACTCCGTTCAACTTCACCTCGATCGCCGGCAACCTGCCGACCGCGCCTGCGCTGATGGGCAACACCGTCGTGTGGAAACCGTCGATCACCCAGACGCTGTCGGCGTATCTGACCATGCAGCTGCTCGAGGCCGCCGGGCTACCGCCCGGCGTGATCAACCTCGTCACCGGCGACGGGTTCGCGGTATCCGAAGTGGCCCTGGCCGATCCGCGGCTGGCCGGCATCCACTTCACCGGTTCGACGGCCACCTTCCAGCACCTGTGGCAGCAGGTCGGCGCGAACATCGGCCGCTACCGGAGCTATCCGCGGCTGGTAGGCGAGACCGGCGGCAAGGACTTCGTCGTGGCGCACCCGTCGGCGCGCCCGGATGTGTTGCGCACCGCCCTGATTCGCGGCGCGTTCGACTACCAGGGGCAGAAGTGCTCGGCGGCCTCGCGGGCGTTCGTCCCGCTGTCGGTGTGGCGGCGCATCGGCGACGACTTCCTGGGGGAGACCGCCGAGCTGCGCTACGGCGACGTCACCGACCTGACCAATTTCGGGGGCGCGCTGATCGACGAGCGCGCCTTCGCCAAGAACGTCAAGGCCATCGAGCGGGCGAAGAGCGCGGCCCAGGTCACCATCGCGGTGGGCGGCGAATACGACGACAGCGTCGGCTATTTCGTACGCCCCACGGTGTTGCTCTCCGATGACCCGGCCGACGAGTCGTTCGCCACCGAGTACTTCGGTCCGCTGCTGTCGGTGCACGTCTACCCCGACGACGACTACGAGCGCATCCTCGACGTCATCGACACCGGCTCGCGATACGCGCTGACCGGAGCGGTGATCGCCGACGATCGGGAGGCGGTGCTGACCGCGCAGGAGCGCCTGCGCTTCGCCGCCGGGAACTTCTACGTCAACGACAAGCCGACCGGCGCGGTCGTCGGGCGCCAGCCGTTCGGTGGTTCGCGCGGCTCGGGCACCAACGACAAGGCCGGGTCGGTGCTGAACCTGTTGCGGTGGACGTCGGCCCGCACCCTCAAGGAGACGTTCGTCCCGGCGACGCGGCACACCTATCCGCACATGGCGGCCGACTGATGGGCCGCGTGTACGCCAGCACGCTGCGACCGGCGATCATCGCCGCCAGCCGACGCCCGGGGTTGCGCCGGGCCGCCGAAGGGTTGCCGGTCACCCGTCGCGTGGTGCACCGGTTCGTCCCCGGCGAGACCATCGACATCGCGCTGGACAGCGCTGCCGCGCTTCGTAATTCGGGCCGCTATGTCAGCCTGGATTACCTCGGCGAGGACGTCACCGACGCCGACGACGCCGGCGCGGCGGTGCGCGTCTACCTCGATCTGATCGACCGCCTGGGCCGGTGCGACGACCGTGCCGCCGTCTCGCCGCTCGAGGTGTCGGTGAAGCTGTCGGCCCTGGGGCAGGCGCTCGACCGCAACGGCGCGAAGATCGCCCGGGAGAACGCCTGGTCGATCTGCTCGGCCGCCCAGCGGGCCGGGGTGTGGGTGACGGTGGACGCCGAGGACCACACCACGACGGATTCGACGCTGGCGATCGTGCGCGAGTTGCGGGCCGAGTTCGGCTGGCTGGGGGTGGCCCTGCAGGCCTATCTGCGGCGCACGCTCGACGATTGCGAGGAGTTCGCGGCGGCCGGGGCGCGAATCCGGTTGTGCAAGGGCGCATACGACGAACCGGCGGCGGTCGCCCACCGCGACCCCGCCGCCGTCACGGACGCCTACCTGCGCTGCCTGCGGGTGTTGATGGCCGGCTCCGGCTACCCGATGGTGGCCTCTCACGACCCGGCGATCATCGAGGCGGTGCCCGCGCTGGCGCGCGAAGCGGGCCGGTCGGATTTTGAGTACCAGATGCTGTACGGCATTCGCGACGGCGAGCAGCGGCGGCTGGCGGAATCGGGAAACCGGGTCCGGGTCTACGTGCCGTTCGGCACCCAGTGGTACGGCTACTTCATGCGCCGCCTGGCCGAGCGGCCGGCCAACCTGACGTTCTTCTTGCGGGCGCTGGCGCAGCCGTGACGGCTCAGGGCGACGACACGCCGACGATCACCGCCCTGGCCGCACGCTCGAATCCCACGATTCACACTCGTTGGCCGCGGCTGACCAGGCGTAGCCTTTCGGCCATGAGCCTGGTCATCGAAGAGATGCCCGAACTCGGCATCACCCGGTTCTCGCGCTGGGTCTTCAACTGCTATGTCCTGCACGGCCACGACGGGGCGGTGGTGGTCGACGCCGGGTTGCCGCGGGTCGCCGGCGATCTGGCGGCGACGCTGAATCGGCTCGGCGGCACCGTGCACGCGGTGGTGGCCACCCACGGGCACAGCGACCACGTCGCCGGCGCGGCGGAACTGGCCGCCCGCTACCCCGCGCCGATCTGGCTGCCCGCCGAAACGCTCACCTACCTCGACGGAGCGAAACCGCGCACGCCGACCCTGGGCCGGGCCGCCAGCATCTGGCCCACCCTGATCGACCAGCCGCTCGATCGTGTCGGCTTCAGCGGGTTCCTGGGCGGCGCCCGGTTGGCCGGATACGGCACGCCGGCCGGCATGCGCTGGACGGGGGCATCCCCCCGCGGGGGACTGGCCGACGGCCAGTCGCTGCCCGGCGCGCCGGAGTGGACCGTCATCAACGCGGGCGGGCACACCGATGACAGCATCGCGCTGTGGAACCCGACGACGCGCACGCTGCTGTCCGGCGATGCCGTGCTGACCGTCCGCGGCAAGGTTTGGCACACACCGGAAATCGTCGACGCCGCCAGCGCCTCCGCCACGCGAAAGCGCTTGGAGGAGTTGCCGGTTGCGCATCTGTTGCCCGGCCACGGCCGGCCGGTTCACGCCGGTGAGACGGTGTGGCCGGGGCAACGGCGCTGAGCCGCTACGCGCGACGGGGCCGCGGCCGGTCGCCCGCGAAGCCACGCACCACGTGCGCGCGCACGAACTCTGCCGCCACCTCGGGATCGTCCATGTCGCGCATCGAGGACGGCGTGCTGAAGAGCGAGAACAGGATGCGCGCAAACCATTCCGCGGCGGCCTCGACGTCGAGGTCCTTGCGCACCTCGCCGGTGAGCCGCGCGGCCGACAGGTAGGGCGCGAAGAAGTCGACGCACTCACGCAGCAGCACGGCCGCGTCCTTGGTCAGCAACAGGCTGACCGCGTCCTCGTCGAAGTACTTCTCGGACGCGATGGACCGCCGCGCCTGCGTCACGAAAACGGCTGCCTGGGAGAGCTTTTCCTCCAGCGAACCGCCCCGGTCCATGGCCTTGGACATCTCGAGATAGAAGCGTTCCGAAGCGTGTTCGGCGCACGCTTCGATGATCGCGCCCTTGTCGGAGAAGTACTCGTAGATGGTGCTGCGGGAAACACCGGCCGTCCTGGCGATGTCGACGATCGTCGCCTTCTGCAGCCCCTGCTTGCCGAAGCAGGCGTACGCGGACTCCACGATCAGCTCGCGGGTGTCGATGGCCTGGGCCGCTTGCGTCGTCACGGCACCAACGCCCCCCGGGGCACCAGCCCCGCATCGGCCGAGGCGAAGGCGGCGTTGACGTCGGCGAGGTGGAATGGTTCGGGCATCAGGCGGTCGAACGGAAAGTCGGTGTGCTGCAGGAAGGTGAGACCGATCGCCAGCGTGACGGGGTCGTAGAACATCACGCCGCGGATGGATTTGTTGCCATAGACCAGCGCGCTGGGGTCCAGCTCGAAGGTGCGTCCCATGCCGACGTTGCCGACCTCGAGAAGCGTGCCGCCGTTGTTGAGGAAGCCGACGCCCTCGGGAATCACGCCCGGGACGCCGACGACCTCGAGCACCCAGTCGGCGCCGATGCCGTCGGTGCGTTGGCGGACTTGTTCGGCGACCTCCGCGGCGGAGATCGCGCTCGCGTCGATGCAGTGGGTGGCGCCGAAATCGGCCGCGACGTCGAGGCGTTCGGGGATCTTGTCGATGACGATGACCTCGGCGGCCCCGGCCGTGCGTGCCACGGCCGCGGCGTTGATGCCCAGCCCGCCGGCGCCCTGGATGACGACCGTGTCGCCCAGCCGCACATCGCGCAGCGCGAAAAGCACCTGGGCCAGGGCGCAGTTCAGCGGTGCGACGGCCGCGTCGGGCAGGCCCTCGGGCACCTTGTACAGCGGTTGGCGCCGGCTGGTGTAGTAGTACTCGCCGTAGGCCGCGACGAAGTGCGGTTCCTGGTCGTGGGTGCGGTACTCGCCGGCCATCAGGTTCTGGCACGCGTACGACCGGCCCCGGGAGCAGGCGTGGCATTGCCCGCAGAACCAGAAGTACGGCGTCACCACGCGATCGCCGACGGCCAGCGGCTTGCCGGTGGCGTCGGCGGTCAGGCCGTCGCCGAGTTCGGCTATCTCGCCGACCATTTCGTGGCCCATGGCGAACGGGCACGGCAGCGGCAGCTCGCCGCGGAAGATGTGCAAGTCGGAGCCGCAGATGCCGGCCATCCGCAGCCGCAGCGCCGCGGTCCCCGGCGCCGGGGTGGACAACGGGAAGTCGGCCAGCTCGATGGGCCCGCCGTGGGCGGTGAGCAGTGCGAGCTTGGGCATGCGGATCCCCCTTTAGTCGGCGGGCGCCAGAATCAGCCCGCTGGTGGGCACCCCGGTGCCCGACGTGACCAGGACGTGTTCGACGTTGTCGACCTGGTTGTACGACGTGCCGCGCACCTGGCGCACCCCCTCGGTGATGCCGTTCATGCCGTGGATGTAGGCCTCGCCCAGCAGCCCGCCGTTGGTGTTGATCGGGAAGTCTCCCCCCAGCGACAGCCGTTCGACCGTGGCGAAGTCCTTCGCCTCGCCGCGCCCGCAGAACCCGAGCTCCTCGAGCTGGGTGAACACGAACGGCGTGAAATGGTCGTAGATGAAGGCGGTTTGGATGTCTTGCGGCTTGAGCCCCGAATCGCGCCACAGCCTCTCGGCGACCACGCCCATCTCGGGGAGGCCGGTGATGTCGTCGCGGTAGTAGCTGGTCATCATCTCGCCGTTGGCGGCCGCGCCCTGGGCGGCCGCGGTGATGACCGCCGGGGGCTGCCGCAGGTCGCGCGCGCGTTCCGCGCTGGTGACAACCAGCGCGACCCCGCCGTCGCTCTCCTGGCAGCAATCCAGCAGCCGGAGCACCGGTTCGATGATCCAGCGGGAATTCTGGTGGTCCTCCAGCGTGATCGGGCGCTGGTAGAACCACGCGTCGGGATTGCGGGCGGCGTGCGCGCGGTCCACCACCGCGATGCGGCCGAAGTCCTCGTTGGTGACCCCGTATGTCGACATGTAGCGCTGGGCGTGCATCGCGACCCAGGCCGCCGGCGTGAGCAACCCGAACGGCGCGTAATGCGCCAGGAACAAAGGGGTTTCGGCCATGCTGCGCCCGCTGCCGCCGAAGCGGAAACCCGAGCGCTCGTTGAACGCGCGCCAGCACACCACCACGTCGGCGACGCCGGTTGCGACGGCCATCGCGGCGTGCACGACGGTGCCCGCGGCCGCGCCGCCGCCGTGGTGCACGCGTGAGAAGAAGCTCAGGTCGCCGATGCCCACGTTGCGGGCGATGTCGATCTCGTCGCTGGAATCCATCGTGAAGGTGACCATGCCGTCCACGTCGCCGGGCGTCAGGCCGGCGTCGTCGAGCGCGGCGCTCACGGCCTCGCACGCCAATTGCAGCTCGCTGCGGCCGGATTCCTTGGAGAACTCCGTCTGGCCGATCCCGACGATGGCCGCGGCGCCCGGCAGCGAGCGGCTCACGCTCGGTCCCCTTCGTCGAGCAGGCTGAGGATCGCGGTGCCCGACACGTGGTCGCCCAGGCTGTTGGAGCCCTTGAACGTCACCTCGACGAAGTTCTCCCCGCCGGTGCCCTCGGTCTTCGCGGTCACGCTGCCCGTGAAGCGCAGCGGGTCGTCCGGAAAGCACGGCACGCCAAGGCGGATCGACAGCTTCTTGATCATCGCTTCCGGTCCGGCCCAGTCGGTGAGGAACCGCACGCAGTAGCCGTTGGTGGTGAGGATGTTCATGAACAGGTTGGGCGAGCCCTGTTTGTTGGCGTAGTCGCGGTCGTGGTGCACGGGCATGAAGTCGCGGGTGGCGATCGCCCCGGCGACGATCATCGTTGTGGTGATGGGGATCTCGAGCGGGGTGACCTCGTCGCCGACCGAGATGTCGGCCCAGCGCAGGGTGGTGGTGCGGCTCGCGGTGGTCGTCATGAAAGTCCTTCCGAATACGTTGCGCCATACGTTGCGCCCAAGCGGGCCAGCTGGGCCGCGGCGGGGCCGAGCGTGAGTTCGTTGTGCTTGGCCCACAAGAAGTAGCGGTGCAGCGGGTAGGTGGTGTCGATGCCGATGCCGCCGTGGACGTGCTGGGCGGTGGCGGCGACACGTGCGCCGGCCTCGGCGGCCCAGAACTTCGCGATGCGCGCGGCGCGATCAGCGGCCCGTCCATGCGCGACCAACCAGGCCGCGTGCCACGTGGTCCACCGGATCGCTTCGACATCGATGAAAGCGTCGGCCATTCGCTGTTGCACGGCCTGGAAGCTGCCGATGGGTCGGCCGAATTGTTCTCGGCCGCTGGTGTATTCGGCCGCGATCCGCAGGGCGCGCTCCGCGACACCGAGCTGGATTGCGCACAGCGCGACCAGTGCGCGGGTGCGCAGCGACTCGATCAGGTCCGGACCGGCGATCCGGTCGGCGTCCGAAACCGTTGCGCCGTCCAGGTATACGTCGGCGTGCGGCTCGCGATTGGTGGTGGCCGCCGGCCGGATCTCGACCCCGGTCGCGTGGGCCGGTAACAGGAACAGGCCGGTCTCACCGTCGTCGATCGAGGCCGGGACCAGGACGGTGTCGGCGAGTTGGGCGGCCGGGACCAGCTCCTTGGCGCCGTCGAGCCGCCAAGTGCCGCCGTCGCGGCGCGCGGTGGTCGCGGGAGCCGTCGCGTCGGAGCGGCCCGGCTCGGCCAGTCCCGCGGTGAGGATGCGGTCTCCGGCGACGACGCCCGGCAGGAAGCGTTGCCGCTGTTCGGGATTGCCGTGGCGCGCGATAGTGTCCGCCCCCAGGACCAGTGTCGCGTAGGCCGGCACCGGCGCGACCGCCCAGCCGACCTCGGCCAAGAGCACGCCGAGCTCGACGAAGCCGCCGCAGTTGCCGCCCACCGACTCCGGCAAAGCGGTGCCCAGCAGGTCGGCGGCCGCCAGCTCCCGCCACAGCGCGGCGTCGAAGCGGACGTCGCCGGCCTCCAACTCGGCCAGGCGCTCCGGCGCCGCCCGTCGCTCGAAGAGCTCGCGGGCGAGCTTGGAGATGGTCTCCTGCTCCTCGGTGAAGGTGAAGTCCATCAGCGCTCGCCTAGCTCGCCGGCCGGAACTGGTGCAACACCAGGTCGTTATCGAAACCCTGGTAGTACACCTCGACCGGCATTCCGGTTGTGACGTCGGCCGGGGCGATGCCGGTCAGGTTGGACACCAGCCGGATTCCCTCCTCGAGTTCCACGAGCACGACCACGTACGGATATTCGAAGAACGGGAACTTCGGCTCGTGCGGCATCACGTAGCTGTAGACGGTGCCGCGGCCCGACGACTCGATGGTGTCCCAGTCCAGGGAACGGCAGTGTGGACACATGGGTCGCGGCGGATGCCGCAGCTGTCCGCATCCGCCGCAGCGCTGGATCAGGAGTTTGTTCTCCCGCAACCCGTTCCAGAAGAACTCGGTGTCGGCGGTGATGGCCGGCGCAAGTCGGGCGGCCATCAGCGCTCCGGCCTGAATCGCAGCACCCGGAATCGCTGGCGTCCCAGCACCTCACCATTCTGGTTGGTGTAGGTCGTGAGCCAGGTCAGGAAGAACCCGGTGCCCAGCGCAGTCTTCTTCTCCTCGGAAACCGTTTCGTAGACCGTCGTAGCGCTGATGACATCGCCCAGCCGCGGGTAGCGTTCGATCTCGAACTCCGAGTTGGTGGCCACCGTGCTGGTGTAGCCGGCCTCGTCGAGGAACGCCGTTGGGTTGCTTTTGATTTCGATGGGTGCACCCCCACGCTCGCCGATGCCCTCCAGGATCGGCGACGGCATCGTCCAGGTCTGCAACATCACCGGCGGCGACACGATGCCGCCGAACCGCGACTTCTCGGCGAACTCGGGGTCGAGGTAGACGGGGTTCATGTCGGCCATCGCGTACGCCCAGTGCCGGATCATCGGCTGGTTGACCGGATCCGGTGCCACCGAGGGCTTTCCGGTGCCGCCGGTCGGCTGGCCGACGAGGGCCCGCACCTTGGCGCTGACGGTTTCTGAGTCGGTCACGTGCTGCTGTCCTCCTACTGTGCGGTGGCGCGAAGGTCACGGGGAGCTCGCGGCATGCCCAATCCGGCCATGGCGATGATGTCACGCTGAATCTCGTTGGCGCCGCCGCCGAAGGTGTTGATCACCGCCTGACGGTACGCGGATTCCAGGGCGCCGCGCAGGGGCGCGCCGGGCCCGCGGCGCACGCCGTTGCGGTCGAGCACCTCGAGCAGCTGGCGGGCGACCTGCTGGGTGAGCTCGGTGCCGAACACCTTGGCCGCCGACGCTTCCCCCATGCTGAGCACGCCCTTGGTCATCGCGGCGTTCACCCTCAGGTTCACCAGTTTGTAGGCGGCCACCTGGGCCTCGACCCGCGCCAGCGCGAGCCGCACCCACGGCTGGTCGATCACGCGGGCGCCGTCGAACTCGGTGCTGGTGGCCCACTGCAGCGTCCGCTCGAACAAAGGTTCCAGCGCGCCGAGATTGCCCAGCGCCGCCCGCTCGAAATTCAGCTGGGTGGTGATCAGCTGCCAGCCCTGGTTCTCGCCGCCCACCAGCGCGCTGGCCGGCACCCGCACGTTGTCGTAGAACGTGTAGAACGTGGAGATGCCGGGCATGGTGTGCAGCGGCTGCCAGGAGAACCCGGGCGACGAGGTGGGCACGATCAGGATCGAAATGCCCTTGTGCTTCTTGGCGTTCGGGTCGGTGCGCGCGGCCAGCCAGATGTAGTCGGCGTATGCCGCGCCGCTGGTGAACATCTTCTGTCCGTTGATCACGTACTCGTCGCCGTCGCGAACCGCGGTGGTGCGCAGGCCCGCCAGATCGCTGCCGGCCTCCGGTTCGGAGTAGCCGATCGCGAACTCGACGCTGCCGTCCAGGATCGCGGGCAGGAACCGGTGTTTCTGCTCCTCGGTGCCGCACTGCATGAGCGTCGGCCCGACGGTGTTCAGTGTCACCAGCGGGATGGGGGCATTGACCCGTCGCGCCTCCTCGGAGAAGATGAACTGCTCGATCGCTGAGAAGCCTCGTCCGCCATACTCTTTGGGCCAGCCGACGCCGAGCAGGTCGGCCGCGGCCAGGGCCCGCACACATTCCCGGACGGCGGGGCCACCCTCGATGTTCTCGCCGATCGCGGCGCTGCGCTCGGGCGTCATCACCTGCTCCAGCGTCGCGCGGATCTCGGCGCGCAGCTGCTCCTGCTCTGGCGAATACTCCAGATCCATCAGGCCCCCAGCCGCACGGGCATCCGCTTGACGCCGGGCACCATGGTGGCGCGCATCCGGTCAACCGCACCCACCAGCTCCAGGTGGGGGAAGCGGCGCAGCAACTCGTCGAACATCACGCACGCCTCCAGCCGCGCCAATTGTGCACCCACGCAGGAATGTTCACCACACCCGAACGCGATGTGCGGGTTGGGGTGCCGGGTCACCCTGAACTGCTCGGAGTCGGGCCCGAAGATGTCCTCGTCCCGGTTGGCGGACCCGTAGAGCATCACCACCACGTCGCCCTCCGCGATCCGCTGTCCGCGGATCTCGACGTCGGTGGTCGCGGTGCGCGCCATGTGGACCACGGGGCTGTTCCACCGCAACATTTCCTCGACGGCGCCCGGGATCAGCGCGGGATTCTCGGCCAGCAGGCGGCATTGGTCGGGGTGGGCGATCAGCGCGCAGGTGCCCAGGGCGATCAGGTTACGGGTGGTCTCGTTGCCCGCGACCAACAACAGGAAGGCGAAGTTGAGCAGGTCTTCGTCGTTGAGGCGAACCCCGTCGATCTCGGCCCCGGCCAGAACCGACAACAGGTCGTCGCGCGGATCGGTTCGCCTGGCCGCGATCAACTTCTGGAAGTACTCGAACAGCTGACCCATGGCCACCAGGGGGTCGAGTTCGATCTCCGGGTCGGCGGTGCCGGTGGCGGCGTCCGACCACGCGCGGAATTGCTCCCAGTCGTCGGGCGGCGCGCCGATCAGTTCGGCGATCATCCGGGTGGGCAGCGGGGCCGCGATTTCCTCGGCGAACTCGTGGACGGAATCGGGCTGGACGTCGTCGAGGATGCCCCGCACGATCTCGCGAATCTTGGGTTCCAGGACCGCCACCCGCCGCCGGGTGAACCCCGAGTTGATCAACTTGCGCATCTGCCGGTGCCGCGGCGGGTCGGTGAAGATCAGGCTGCCCGGCTGGACCGGGCTCGGCTGTTGGGGATCGGGGATGGTGACGCCCTTGGTGGACGAGAACAGCGCCGGGTTGCTCGACACGAACCGGATGTCCTCGTACTTCAGCAGCGCCCAGAAGTTGGTGACGTCGTTCCAGCACACCGGCGTTGTCGCGCGCAGCTCGCGGTAGGCCGGGTAGGGATCGCCGGCGTAGAAGTCGGGGGAGTGCAGTGGAAAAGTAGTCCGCACGGCGGCCTCCCTGAGCAGGCGATCCGACACATCGATGCAAAGTGTCTTGCGGCCTTGTGTCTACCCGCCCCGCCCGGCGCTGTCAATACCGCCACAAAACGCGAAAATAGCGCGCAATTCGCGCAGTTAGTGATTGACGGCAACAGGGCATGGGTGTACACCAAGTGGTTAGATGACCGACGTTCGGGTGAGGAAAAGCATGACCGAGCTACAAACTCCGCGATCCCTTGTCGACACCTATCAGCTCTACATCGACGGGCGATGGGTCGAGCCGGAGGACGGTCGCTACGACGACATCGACCCGGCCACCGAGCGGGCCATCGGCACCGCCCCCGACGCGAGCGTCGCCCAGGTCGGCGCGGCGATCGCCGCCGCCCGCCGGGCCTTCGACGACGGGCCATGGGGCGCAATGGGTCCCGAGCAGCGCGCCGGTTGCCTCAATCAGCTCGGCGCGGCGCTGCTGAAGCACGCCGACGAGATCTTCGCGTTGTCCCAGATCGAGTGGGGCTGTGTCGGCAACGAGCGCATGATGCAGATCGACGGCGCGGGCTACATGTCGATGCACGCGGCCCAGCTCGCCACCAAGCTGGTCGACGAGCCGGTCACCGGGATCGGCGCCGGAACGACGCTGCTGCGCCACGAGCCGCTGGGCGTCGTATCGATCCTGACGCCGTGGAACTTCCCGCATTGCCTCAACGTCATGAAGGTGAACAACGCGCTGGCCGCCGGCAACACCGTCGTGCTCAAGCCGTCGCCGTTGACGCCGCTGGCCGGGCTCGCGCTCGCGCGCATCATCGACGAGGAGACCGACATCCCGCCGGGCGTGGTCAATGTCGTCACCCCCTCGGGGCTTGAGGCCGCCAAACTGCTCACCACGGATCCACGCATCGACATGATCAGCTTCACCGGCAGCTCGGCCGTCGGGTGTGAGGTCATGCGGTCCGCGGGCGACGCCATGAAGCGGCTCCTGCTGGAGTGCGGCGGGAAGTCGGCCAGCATCATCCTCGACGACACGCAGGTGACCGACGAGATGCTGCAGCAGATGCTGTTCGACTGCTGCTCGTTGCACGCCGGGCAGGCCTGCATCCTGCACAGCCGGCTGTTGCTGCCCGATTCGCTGCACGACGACATCGTTGACCGTCTCGTCGCGCTGGCCCGCGACGTCAAGGTCGGCGACCCCAACGACCCGGCCGTCCAGATGGGTCCGCTCATCAGCGCCGCGCAACGCGACCGGGTGCAGGCCCACGTCGACGGCGCGGTCAACGAGGGGGCCAAGCTGGCGACCGGCGGGGGCCGCCCGGCCGGCCTGGATGTCGGCTACTACTTCGAGCCGACGATTCTCGTTGGCGTGCAACCGGATTCGACGATCGCGCAGGAGGAAGTGTTCGGGCCGGTGCTGTCGGTGCTGCGCTACCGCGACGACAACGACGCCGTCGCGATCGCGAACAACTCGCGCTACGGGCTCTCCGGCGCCGTGTGGGGCACCGACGTGGACCGGGCCGTCGCGATTGCCCGGCGCATGCGCACGGGTCAGGTCGCCGTCAACGGCATCGGGCCGGGTGACGCGCCGTTCGGCGGCTTCAAGCTGAGCGGGTTCGGGCGGGAGAGCGGCGGGATCAGCGGGCTGCACCAGTACATGGAGGTGAAGGCCATCGGGATCCCGGCATGACGGGACCCCTCGCCGGGCTCCACGTCGTCGAACTCGCCACCGAAATCTCAGGCCCCTACGCCGCAAAGCTTTTCGTCGACCTCGGCGCCGAGGTCACCAAGATCGAGCCGCCCGGCGGGGACCCGCTGCGCCACTGGGGCCCGTTCCCGCATGGAGTCCCCGACCCCGAGCGCTCCGGCATGTTCGCTTACCTGAACGCCGGCAAGCGAATTGCGCCGTTTCGGGATGCCCGCGAGCTGATCGCGGGTGCGCACCTGCTCATCGAAAACTTCCCGCCCGGAACGCTGGAGGGCTGGGGGTTCGGCCGCGACAGCCTCGGCGAAATCAACCCAAACCTGGTGCTGCTGCGGGTCTCCGCGTTCGGACAGTCCGGCCCGTGGCGGGACCGGCCGGCGACCTCCCTGACCCTGCAGGCGGCTTCGGGCTGGGTCAGCGCCCGCGACCCCGACCGCCCGCCCGTGCAGGTGGGCGCGCGGATCGCCGAGTACGTCGCGGGTGCCTACGGTGCGCTGGGCGCGTTGACCGCCCTACGTTGCCCTTCCGATGATGTTGTGCAGGTGGATGTTTCGGAATTCGAATCGTTGCTGTCGACGCTGCCGTATCCCATGCTCATGGCCCAGAAGATGCAGAGCCTCGGCTTGCCCGCCAACGCTCGCGGCGCTCCCATGCTTGGGGTGGTCCGCGCCGCCGACGGTTGGGTCGGAATCAATTGCCTGACGGGCCAGCATTGGCTGGACGTGTGCGCGATGCTCGGCCTGCCCGAGTTCGGCGAGCAGCAGATCCCGATCATGCTGGGCGGCCCGGAACGCGCCGAATTTTATGCGCGCGCAGAGCCCTTGCTCGCCGAGCAGACCGCCGCCGAGATCGTCGAACTGAGCCAGGCAATGCGGATTCCGGCCACCCCGGTCAACGACGGGGCCACCGTGCTGGACTGTCCGCAATACGCCAAGCGCGAGTTCTTCATCGCGGGTGGGTGGGGCGGGAGCGACACAGCCGGGTGGGACGGGAGCGACACAGCCGGTGGATTTCTGCGCCCCGGTCCGCCGTTCCGGCTTACCAAAGGCCCTTCGGTGCCGCATCATTCGGTGTCTCCGTGGACGCCGGGCGCCCTTCCGTTCGGGAAGCTGAAGGTGCTCGACCTGAGCACATTCTGGGCCGGTGCGTATCTGACCTGCTACCTGGGGGCGTTCGGCGCCGACATCCTCAAGGTCGAGTCGATCCAGCGGCCCGACGGTTTTCGCTACTCCGGCGCGTTTCCCTTCGAGGGCGACGACTGGTACGAGCGCAGCGGCCTGTGGCAGGCCACCAACCTCAACAAGAAAGACCTCACGCTGGACCTGACCTCGCGGCGCGGCCTGGAAATTGTCCGGCGGCTGGCCGCGCAGGCCGACGTTGTCGTGGAGAACTTCTCACCGCGGGTGGTGGAGCAGTTCGGTCTGGACTACGAATCGCTGGTAGCGCTGAAGCCCGACGTGATCATGATCCGGATGCCGGGTTTCG
Organism: Mycobacterium sp. E3339; assembly: GCF_001666915.1. NCBI lineage: Bacteria > Bacillati > Actinomycetota > Actinomycetes > Mycobacteriales > Mycobacteriaceae > Mycobacterium > Mycobacterium sp. E3339. The sequence continues at coordinate 21,487 of NZ_LZIZ01000149.1, forward strand.
GCTTGCAGGGCCCCTGGCGCGATTACGTGGGGTGGGCGTTGAACTTCGAGCAGACCGGGGGGATGTCGGCGGTCACCGGGTATCCGGACGGGCCGCCGTGCAACCCGCAGGGGCCGGCCGATCCGGTCGTCGGCGTGCACGCCGGGGTCGCGCTGTTGGCGGCGCTCGAGCACCGGCGCCGCACGGGCGAGGGCCAGCTGATCGAGGTTGCCCAGATCGAGGTCGCCGCCGCCGTGACCGCCGAACCGGTGATCGAGTACTCGATGAACGGGGTCGTGCAAGGGCGGGAGGGCAACCGTCGGCGCGGTTACCTGCAGGGCGTCTACCCGACGAACGAGGACGACGTGTGGGTGGCGCTGTCGCTGCCCGACGAGGGGCAGCTCGACCACGACGCGTTCGACGAGCTGGTCGCCGCCTGGACCCTCAGCCAGGACGCCGCGGTCATCGTGGAAGCCCTGCACGCGCAAGGCATCCCGGCCGAGCGGGTGATGACCGGCGAGCGCATGTATGAGATCGCCCAGCTCGATGCGCGCGGCTACTACCAGGAGCTCGTTCACCCGATCACCGGACCGCACCGCTATCCCGGCTGGCCGTTTCGCATCACGCCCGGGCCGGCCCGCCACCACACTGCCGCTCCGCCAACGCTGGGCCAGCACAACGACGAAGTGCTGGCCGGTCTGGGCCTGTCCGCGGCCGACGTCGCGGACCTGCGGGCCGAGAGGGTGATCGGCGAGCGGCCGCTCAACGCCTGAGGCCGGTGAGCATTTCGTAAACGACCCGTCACATGCGAGGCTGCTGGCATGGTCATCGAGATCGCCCGCCCGAAGCTCGAAGGAAACATCGCCGTCGGCGAGGACCGCCAGATCGGCTTCGCCGAATTCGGCGACCCGCAGGGCCGCGCGATGTTCTGGCTGCACGGCACCCCCGGCGCCCGCCGCCAGATCCCGGTCGAGGCCCGCGTCTACGCCGAAAACCACCACATCCGCCTGATCGGCCTGGACCGCCCGGGTATCGGCTCGTCGACGCCGCACCGGTACCACAACATCCGCGCGTTCGGCGACGACCTGCGCACCATCGCGGACACCCTCGGCATCGACAAGATGGCCGTCATCGGCCTGTCCGGCGGCGGGCCGTACGCGCTCGCGTCCGCAGCGGTGCTGTCCGACCGGGTCGTCGCCCTCGGCGTGCTCGGCGGCGTCGCGCCCTTCCTCGGCGACGAGGGCATCACCAGCGGGCTGATGAACCTGGGCAAGCGGGTCGCACCCCTGCTGCGGCTGGGCGGCGACCCGCTGCGGATCGGCGCGAGCCTGGTGGTCCGGATGATCCGTCCGGTCGCCAATCCGGCGCTGTATCTGTATGCCGCGATATCGCCCGAAGGCGACCGGCGCCTGCTGACCCGGCCGGAGTTCGGCGCCATGTTCCTCGACGACCTGCTCAACGGCAGCCGCAAGCAACTGGCGGCCCCGTTCAACGACATCATCCTGTTCACCCAGGACTGGGGATTCCGCCTCGACGAGGTCAAGGTGCCGGTGCGCTGGTGGCACGGCGACAGCGACCACATCGTGCCGTTCGCGCACGGCGAGCACGTGGTCTCCCTGCTGCCCGACTGCGAGCTGATCGTGCTCCCCGGCGAAAGCCACCTGGGTGGGCTCGGGCGCGGCGAGGAGATCCTGTCCACCCTGACCAAGATCTGGGACGAGCAGGGCTGACCCGCTCCGCGGCCGGGTAGCCTGCTCACGTGCTGCTGGCTTCCCTGAATCCCGCGGCGGTCACCGCCACCGACATCGCCGACGCGGTCCGCATCGACGGCGCCGTGTTGAGCCGCAGCGACCTGGTGGGCGCCGCCACGTCGGTGGCCGAGCGGGTGGCCGGCGCGGACCGGGTCGCGATCCTGGCCACCCCCACCGCCGCGACCGTGCTCGCGGTCACCGGCTGCCTGATCGCCGGCGTGCCGTTCGTTCCGGTGCCCGCGGACGTCGGCGTCGCCGAACGCCGGCACATGCTCACCGATTCGGCGGTGCAGGCCTGGCTCGGTCCGGTGCCGGACGAGCCGGAGGGGTTGCCGCACATCCCGGTGCGCTTGCACGCCCGGTCGTGGCACCGCTACCCCGAGCCGTCGCCCGACGCCACCGCGATGATCATCTACACCTCGGGCACCACCGGGCTGCCCAAGGGGGTGGTGCTGAGCCGGCGCGCGATCGCCGCCGACCTGGACGCCCTGGCGCAGGCCTGGCAGTGGACGGCCGACGACGTGCTGGTGCACGGCCTGCCGCTGTTCCACGTGCACGGGCTGGTGCTGGGCCTGCTCGGGTCGCTGCGGATGGGAAATCGCTTCGTGCACACCGGAAAACCGACGCCTGCGGGCTACGCTGCGGCTTGTTCGGAGGCCGGGGGCACCCTCTATTTCGGCGTGCCGACCGTGTGGTCGCGGCTGGTCGCCGACGAGGCCGCCGCCCGCGCGCTGCGCCCGGCCCGGCTGCTGGTTTCGGGGAGCGCACCGCTACCCGTGCCGGTGTTCGAGCGGCTGGAGCGACTCACCGGGCACCAGCCCGTCGAACGGTACGGCGCCTCCGAATCGCTGATCACCCTGTCCACCCGCGCGGACGGCGAGCGGCGCGCCGGCTGGGTGGGCCTGCCGCTCACCGGCGTGCAAACCCGCCTGCTCGACGACACCGGCTCCCCGGTGCCGCACGACGGGGAAACCGTTGGGCGCCTTGAGGTTCGGGGGCCGACGATGTTCGACGGGTACCTGAACCGCCCCGAGGCCACCGCCGAGGCGTTCGACGCCGACGGGTGGTACCGCACCGGTGACGTCGCGGTCGTCGACGCCGGCGGGATGCACCGCATCGTGGGCCGCGAGTCGGTCGACCTGATCAAGTCCGGCGGCTACCGCATCGGCGCCGGCGAGATCGAAACGGCGCTGCTCGGGCATCCCGGGGTGACCGAGGCCGCCGTGGTCGGGATGCCCGACGAAGACCTGGGCCAGCGCATCGTCGCGTTCGTCGTCGGCTCGGCCGACCCCGACGAGCTGACCAACTACGTCGCGCAGGAGCTGTCGGTGCACAAGCGGCCGCGCGAGGTGCGCCTCGTCGACGCGCTGCCCCGCAACGCGATGGGCAAGGTGCTCAAGAAGCAGCTGCTGTCCGACGGCTGACCCATACGCAGGAAGTTGCCAGCTTCAGCGCCGGGCAAGACCGGGCGGCTTCACCTACCGTCGTAACCGTGAATCGGCCCAGGACCCCCATGCGGCGAATAGCGGCCGCGTGCCTCGTCGGGTCGGCCATCGAGTTCTACGACTTCCTGATCTACGGGACCGCGGCGGCCCTGGTGTTTCCCACGGTGTTCTTCCCGCGCCTGGGCGCGACGCTGGCCACCGTCGCCGCCATGGCGACGTTCGCGACGGCGTTCCTGTCCCGCCCGCTGGGCGCGGCCGTCTTCGGATACTTCGGCGACCGCCTCGGACGCAAGAAAACGCTGGTCGCGACGCTGCTGATCATGGGCGTATCGACCGTGAGCGTGGGTTTGGTCCCCGGCACCGCGACGATCGGGATCGCGGCGCCGTTGATCCTGATCGTCCTGCGGTTGATGCAGGGGTTTGCCGTCGGCGGCGAATGGGCCGGGTCGGTCCTGCTGAGCGCCGAGTACGCGCCCACCGGCAAACGCGGCTGGTACGGCATGTTCACCCTGCTCGGCGGTGGCACCGCCGGCATCCTGGCCAGCCTGACCTTTCTCGCCGTCAACCTGACCATGGGCGAGAACAGCCCCGCGTTCATGGACTGGGGGTGGCGGGTGCCCTTCCTGATCAGCAGCGGGCTGATCGGCATCGCCCTCTATGTGCGGCTCAACATCGACGAAACGCCGCTGTTCGTCGAGGAGAAGGCTCGCGACCTGGTGCCCAAGGCGCCGCTGGCCGAGCTGTTGCGGTTCCAGCGGCGCGAGATCGTGCTGGTCGCGGGCGCCTTCCTGGGCGGGATGGGATTCGTCTACCTGGGCAACACCTTCCTGGTCATGTACGCCCACAACCATCTGGGCTATTCGCGCAGCTTCATCTGGGGTGTCGGCGCCCTGGGCGGGCTCACCAGCATGGGGTTCGTGGCGTTCTCGGCGTGGCTCTCGGATCGGGTGGGGCGGCGCCGGGTGATGCTGTGCGGCCTCGCGGCGTGCCTGCCCTGGGCGTTCGCGGTCATCCCGCTGCTGGACACCGGCAAGCCGGTGCTCTACGCGGTCGCCGTCATCGGCATGTTCGGCGCCGCGGCGGTGGCCAACGGGCCCACAGCGGCGTTCGTGCCCGAGCTGTTCGCCACCCGCTACCGCTACAGCGGTGCCGCGGTGGCGATGAACCTGGCCGGCATCCTCGGCGCGGCCGTGCCGCCGCTGATCGCGGGAACGTTGCTGGCGACCTACGGCGGGTGGGCGGTCGGGCTCATGATGGCCGGCCTCGTCGCGGCGAGCTTCGTGTCGGTGTATCTGCTGCCCGAAACCAGGGGAACCGCGCTGGGCGCCGCCCCGGCCGCCGACAGGGTCTCCGCCGAGGTCTAGCCGGCCTCAGTTGGCGTGCAGGTCCTCGTTGAGGGCGATGCCCTGACCGCCGCGGGCCACCACTTCGACCGCCCCGCTGACCGAATTGCGGCGGAACAACAGGTTGTTGCCGCCGGACAGCTCCAGGGCCTTGAGCACCTGGCCGTCGGGCGTGGCGACCTTGGTGCCCGCGGTCACGTACAGGCCGGCCTCGACGACGCAGTCGTCGCCCAGCGAGATGCCAAGCCCCGCGTTGGCGCCGAGCAGGCAGCGCTTGCCGATCGAGATGACCTCGGTGCCGCCGCCGGACAGCGTGCCCATGATGGACGCGCCGCCGCCGACGTCCGATCCGTCGCCCACCACGACGCCGGCGGAGATGCGGCCCTCCACCATCGACGCGCCCAGCGTGCCGGCGTTGTAGTTGACGAAGCCCTCGTGCATCACCGTCGTACCGGGCGCCAGGTGGGCGCCGAGGCGCACCCGGTCGGCGTCGGCGATGCGCACCCCGGTGGGCACGACGTAGTCGACCATCCGCGGGAACTTGTCGATGCCGTAGACGGTCACCGGGCCGTGCCGGCGCAGCCGGGCCCGCACCGCCTCGAATCCTTCGATCGCGCACGGGCCGCGGTTGGTCCACACCACGTTGGTCAGTACCCCGAACAGGCCGCCGGCGTTCAGCCCGTGCGGCGCCACCAACCGATGCGACAGCAGATGCAGCCGCAGGTAGGCGTCGTAGGCGTCGGCGGCCACGTCGTCGAGCGAGCCGATCACCGTGCGCACGGCGATGGTTTCGGTGTGGCGGTCGTCGTCCCGGCCGACGAGCCCGACCAGCTCCGGCGGGACGTCGGACAGCGCGAGCCGCGAGGTACCGCCGGTGCCCGACTCGGTCAGTTCCGGTGCGGGGAACCACGTGTCGAGGATCGATCCGTCGGCGGCCAGCGTCGCCAGCCCGATGCCTACAGCTGAAGTCACGGCGGTCAGGTTACTTGCCGCGCGGCAGCGGATAACCTTGGACCCGTGCTGGACTTGCGCGGGGACCCGATCGAGCTGACCGCGGCGTTGGTCGACATTCCCAGCGAATCGCGGCACGAGGCGCGCCTGGCCGACGAGGTCGAGGCCGCGCTACGCGCCCAGACGTCGGGGTTCGAGATCGTCCGCAACGGCAATGCCGTGCTGGCGCGCACCCGCAACCATCGGCCGTCGCGGGTGCTGCTGGCCGGGCATTTGGATACCGTCCCGGTCGCCGGCAACCTGCCCAGCCGCCGCGAGGACGGCGACCTGTACGGATGCGGCGCCGCGGACATGAAATCGGGTGACGCGGTCTTCCTCCATCTGGCCGCCACGGTGGCCGACCCGGTCCACGACCTGACGTTGGTGTTCTACGACTGTGAGGAAATCGACGCGGCCGCAAACGGTTTGGGCCGCATCGAGCGCGAGCTGCCGGACTGGTTGACCGCCGACGTGGCCGTGCTGGGCGAACCCACCGGCGGCTACATCGAGGCGGGCTGCCAGGGCACGCTGCGGGTGGTGATCTCGGCCGCCGGGACGCGCGCGCATTCGGCGCGATCATGGTTGGGCGACAACGCCATTCACAAGCTGGGCGCCGTGCTGGACCGGCTGGCCGCCTACCGTGCCCGCACCGTGGACATCGACGGCTGCGAGTATCGCGAGGGCCTGTCCGCGGTGCGCATCGACGGCGGCGTGGCGGGCAACGTGATTCCCGACGCGGCCGCGGTCACGGTCAACTTCCGGTTCGCCCCCGACCGGTCGGTGGCCGCGGCGCTCGAGCACGTGCACGAGGTGCTCGACGGCCTGGACGTGCACATCGAGCAGACCGACGCCGCCGCGGGTGCGCTGCCCGGGCTGTCCCAGCCCGCCGCCAAGGCCCTGGTCGAGGCCGCCGGCGGGCAGGTCCGGGCGAAGTACGGGTGGACCGACGTCGCGCGGTTCGCCCAGCTGGGCATCCCGGCGGTCAACTTCGGACCGGGTGACCCGAACCTGGCGCACAAGCGCGACGAGAGCGTGCCGGTCGCCAACATCACCGCCGCGGTGGCCATGCTGCGCGGCTACCTCGGCGGCTAGTCAGCCCCGGCAGCGCCGGGCCTGCGCGGCCGCGTCGGCGGCGGCAGCGCGCATCCCCACCGCGGCCAGGTCCTCGGACACCGCCAGCAGCGCCGCCCCGTCGCCGGCGGCCAGCGCCTGCCCGTGCGCCAGCGCGAGTTTTCCTGCGACGCAATCGATCTCGTCGCAAAGCCGGCCCAGCGGGTCGGCCGCGCGGATGTCGCCGAGCCGCACGGCGTCGTGCCAGGCGCGCAACGCCACGGCCCGCTGGCCGCCGCGTTCGGCCATCCGGGCGGCGTCGCGGGCGGCGGCCACGGCGCCGTGCGAGTCGCGCATCGAGGCCAGGCGCCACGCCCGCGCGACGCCGAGCTCCGGCGCGAACAGCGCCGATTTGGTTCCGTGCCGGGATTCCGCTTTGGCCAACGCCTTTCCCATGGCCGCCACATCGCCGCGCTGGGCCAGGGCGGTGGCCAGCAGCGTCAACGACAGCGGCCCCCACGAATAGCCGGTGCGTTGCAGCGTGCCGGCCGCCGGGCCGAGTAACGCTGCGGCCCGGTCGAATTCGCCGTCGGCGAGCAGCACATGCGCCAGCAGCACCTCACCGATCGCCCGGCCCGGCTGCTGCAATTCGGCGAAATCGGTGAACTGCTGGGCTAGTTCGCGGGCCGCGTCCAGCCTGCCCGCCATCAACAACGCGGTGGTCTGCCCCAGCCCGATCGTGAAGCGCAGCAACCCCGGATGCTCGACGGCCAGGGCGCGCTGGGCCAGCGGCTCGACATCATCGAAACGGCCTTGCCGGGCCGCGCACAGCGCCGCCGCGCTGGCCGCCCAGGCCACGGCCTGGTCGTCGGCCTCCGGGGCGGCCAGCACCTCGCCGGCGACCTTGACGGCGTGCGCGACGTTGCCGGCGTTCATCGCGAACGTGGCGCTCAGCGCGTCAAGCGTGGTGCGCGGGCCCGCGTCGGTGATGCGGCCGTGGATGGTCCGCAGGAACGCGGTCGCCCGCTCGGGCTCGCCGAGCATCCAGAACTGGTTGGCCGCGCGCAGCAGCGCCCAGTCCATCAGGGCGGCTTCGGTCAACGCGCCGGGATCCAGGCCGGCCAGCACCGCGTCCGCTTCGCGGCCGCGGCCCTGCCACCCCAGGGCGTGCGCCAACGCGAGCCGCGCCGCCAACCCGCCGGACCGCTCCAGCGCCGCGCGCGCCAGCCGTTCCCCGAGCGCGAGGTCGCCCAGCCGCAGCGCCTGCTGCGCGGCGGCGACCACCTCGGCCGTCGGCTGGGGGGCGTCGCTGTCCAGCGCCAGGCCGGCCAGCCGGAGCCGGTCGCTGAGGTGGTCCGAGGGATGCCGCGACAGCAGCCGCACCAACTCGGTGCGCCGCCGCCGCGCGCCGTCGCCGCCGAGGGCCGCGCGCGCCCGCTCGGCGAACTGCGGGTGGGCCGTGTACACCACCGGGTCGTCCGAGGCCCCGCCGCGCTCCCGCGTTTCCACCGCCCCGCAATCGGCCGCCTGCGCAACGGCTTCCGCGGAGGTGAGCGCGGTCAGGTCGGCGAGCGCCAGCGGCTCGGCGACGGCCAGGTACTCGAGCACCGACCGGGCCGCTTCGGGTATCTCGGCGAGGAACGCGTCGATCGAGGCCGGCGTGCCGGCGTCGCGGGGCGGCTCGATGTCGATGCGGGGGAGCAGGCCGTCGGTCCACAGCGCCGCGACGGCCTCGGGGGACGAATCGGCGCGGCCGGTGACGATCATCCTGGCCGCGCCGGCCCGCGCCAGCTGGTACACCAGCGTGGCCGACAGGATGTCCAGGTCGTGGGCGTCGTCGACGACGAGCAATAGGTCGGGGCCGTCCAGCGACGCCCGCGCGGCCCGCAACAGCGCGGCCGGCTTGCCCAGCTCGGCGATCTGCACCAGGTGGCTGAAGGCGCCGAAGGGAACCGCGCGCTCGGTCGGGGTGCCGGTGACCCAGCGCACGCGCGTGCCGGGGTGGCGGTCGCCGAAATCCTCGGCGGCCGTGCGGGCCAGCGTCGACTTGCCGCAGCCGTCCGGGCCGAGCACGACGCTCCCGCGGCCGGTCGCCAGCGCCGCCTCCAGGCGCTGAAGGGCCGACGCGTGCTGGGGGACGTTCCATCGAATCGGCATCGCCGGATTTTATGGCGCGCGGTGTGCCGCCCGCAGCAGGCTTGGTCTACCTTTCGTTGTATGCGCGACTGGGCGGTGTGCGTGTACTGCGCGTCCGGACCGGAACATCCCGAATTGCTCGCCGTCGCTGCCGAACTCGGCGAGGCGATCGCCGAGCGCGGCTGGACCCTGGTGTGGGGCGGCGGCCGCGTGTCGGCGATGGGCGCGGTCGCCACCGCGGCGCGCGCCCGCGGCGGCCGCACCGTCGGCGTCATCCCCCAGATCCTGATGCGCCGCGAGATCGCCGACACCGAGGCCGACGAGCTGATCGTCACCGAGACCATGCACGAGCGCAAACAGGTCATGGAGGACCGCTCCGACGCGTTCGTCGTGCTGCCCGGTGGCGTGGGCACCCTCGACGAATTGCTGGACTCGTGGACCACCGGCTACCTCGGCCTGCACCGCAAACCCATCGTCCTGCTGGATCCGATCGGGCATTACGAGGGCCTGTGGGCCTGGCTGTGCGGGCTGCTCGACAGCGGCTACGTCGGGCAGCCGGCGATGGACCGGTTGTTGCTGGTCGACAAGGTGAGCGCCGCCCTGGAGGCCTGCGCGCCCGAATGAGTGCGCGGCCCCTACTAGGCTGACCGCCGGATTGTTTACGCAGAATCGAGGGATGACGTGGCCGATCACGACGGGGGAGCGCGCACCGCGGTCAAACTGACCGATATCGCAGCTCGGGCGCCGCGCCTGCTGGCCGATTTCCCGGCGATCGTGCGGGGGGCGAGGACCGGGCTGCTGGCCCAGCCGGGCTCGAAGAAGTCGATCGGCACGGTGTTCCAGGAACGGGCCGCCCGCTACGGCGACCGGGTCTTCCTGCGGTTCGGCGACCAGCAACTGACCTACCGCGACGCCAACGCCGCCGCCAACAGGTACGCCGCGGTGTTGGCCGCGCACGGCGTCGGCCACGGCGACGTCGTCGCGATCATGCTGCGCAACTCGCCCAACGCGGTGCTGGCGATGCTGGCGGCGGTCAAGTGCGGCGCGGTCGCCGGCATGCTCAACTACCACCAGCGCGGCGAGGTGCTGGCGCACAGCCTGGGCCTGCTGAAGGCCAAGGTCCTGATCGCCGAGACCGACCTCGTCAGCGCGGTGGCCGAGTGCGGCGGCTCGGGCGACACGGAAACGATGACCGTCGAAGACCTGGAGCGCCTCGCCGCCAGCGCCCCGGCCACCAACCCCGCCTCGGCGTCGGCCGTGCAGGCCAGGGACACCGCGTTCTACATCTTCACCTCGGGCACAACGGGTTTCCCCAAGGCCAGCGTGATGACCCACCTGCGGTGGCTGAAGGCGCTCGCAGCGTTCGGCGGCATCGGGCTGCGGCTGAAGAGCTCCGACACCCTGTACAGCTGCCTGCCGCTGTACCACAACAACGCGTTGACGGTCGCGCTCTCGTCGGTGATCAACTCCGGGGCGACGCTGGCGCTGGGCAAGTCGTTCTCGGCGTCGAAGTTCTGGGACGAGGTGATCGCCGCGGAAGCCACCGCGTTCATCTACATCGGCGAGATCTGCCGGTACCTGCTCAACCAGCCGCGCAAGCCCACCGACCGTGCGCATCGGGTGCGGGTGATCGCGGGCAACGGGCTGCGCCCGGAGATCTGGGACGAGTTCACCAACCGGTTCGACATCGCGCGGGTCTGCGAGTTCTACGCCTCCAGCGAGGGCAACACCGCGTTCATCAACATCTTCAACGTGCCGCGCACCACCGGGGTCTTCCCGATGCCGCTGGCCTACGTGGAGTACGACCCCGACACCGGAGCCCCGCTGCGCGACGACAACGGACGGGTCCGGCGGGTGCCGCCGGGGGAGCCCGGCCTGCTGCTCAGCAAGGTCAACCGGCTGCAGCCGTTCGACGGCTACACCGACAAGGAGTCGAGCGAGAAGAAGCTGGTGCGCAACGCCTTCCGCGAGGGCGACGTGTGGTTCAACTCCGGCGACGTGATGAGCCCGCAGGGCATGGGTCACGCCGCGTTCGTCGACCGCCTCGGCGACACCTTCCGGTGGAAGGGGGAGAACGTCGCCACCACGCAGGTCGAGGCCGCGCTGGCCTCCGACGACTCCGTGGAGGAGTGCACGGTGTTCGGGGTCGAGATTCCCCGCACCGGCGGTCGCGCCGGGATGGCCGCGGTCAAGCTGCGCGACGGCGCGGAGTTCGACGGCAAGTCCCTGGCCGCCGCGGTGTACGGCCAGCTGCCCGCCTACGCGTTGCCGCTGTTCGTGCGGGTGGTCAAGTCCCTCGAGCACACCACGACGTTCAAGAGCCGCAAGGTCGAGCTGCGCGAGCAGGCCTACGGTTCCGACGTTGAGGACCCGTTGTACGTGCTGGCCGGCCGTGACGAGGGCTACGTGCCCTACTACGACGAGTACCCCGACGAAGTGGCCGACGGTAAGCGCCCAAAGGGCTGAGTGTGCGGCTGGCCGCACATTCGGCGTCGAGCGTGCGGCTGGCCGCACAGTCGATCCCCGGGCCGCGCCCGGCGCGGTGACCGGGCACCATGGACGTGTGCAGTCGACGTTCTGCGGCCGCCCGGTCGCCGGTGATCGCCCGCTGATCATGGCGATCGTCAATCGCACCCCGGATTCGTTCTACGACAAGGGGGCGACCTTCAGCGACGAGGCCGCCCGCGACGCCGCGCACCGCGCCATCGCCGAGGGCGCCGACGTCGTCGACGTCGGCGGCGTCAAAGCCGGGCCGGGCCAGGAGGTCGATGCGGACACCGAGATCGCCCGGTTGATCCCGTTCATCGAGTGGTTGCGCGGCGCCTATCCGGACCAGCTGATCAGCGTCGACACCTGGCGCTCCGAGGTGGCCAAGGTGGCCTGCGCGGCCGGCGCGGACCTGATCAACGACACCTGGGGCGGCATCGACCCGGCCCTGGCCGAGGTGGCCGCGGAGTTCGGCGCCGGCCTGGTGTGCTCGCACACCGGCGGCGCGCTGCCCCGCACGCGTCCGTTCCGGGTGAGCTACGGGACCACCACGCGCGGCGTCGTCGACGACGTCATCCGTCAGGTCACCGCCGCGGCCGAGCGCGCGGTCGCCCGCGGGGTGGCCCGCGACCGGGTGTTGATCGACCCGGCCCACGACTTCGGCAAGAACACCTTTCACGGGCTGCTGCTGTTGCGCCATGTGAGCGATCTTGTTAATACCGGATGGCCCGTGCTCATGGCTTTGAGTAACAAGGACTTCGTCGGGGAGACTCTGGGTGTGGAATTGACCGAGCGGCTGGAGGGAACGTTGGCGGCCACCGCGCTGGCGGCGGCCGCCGGCGCGCGGATGTTTCGGGTGCACGAGGTCGCCGCGACCCGGCGGGTGCTGGAAATGGTGGCCGCGATCCAGGGTGGGCGGGCGCCGGCGCGCACGGTGAGGGGGCTGGCATGACGGCGTCCGACCTGTTCAGCGACGCCGCCGTGCTGGCCGCCGGGCCCGGTGACGCGTGGCTGGCCGATCGCAGCTGGAACCGTCCGAGCTGGACCCTCGCCGAACTCGAGGCCGCCAAGGCGGGACGGACCATCTCGGTCGTGCTGCCGGCACTCAACGAAGAGGACACCATCGAATCGGTGGTCGACAGCATCTCGCCGCTAGTGGACGGCCTGGTCGACGAGCTGATCGTGCTGGACTCCGGCTCCACCGACGACACCGAGATCCGCGCGGTCGCCGCCGGCGCCCGCGTCGTCAGCCGGGAGCAGGCCCTACCCGAGGTGCCGGTCCGGCCCGGCAAGGGGGAGGCGCTGTGGCGCTCGCTCGCGGCCACCAGCGGCGACATCGTCGTCTTCGTCGACTCCGACCTGATCAGCCCGCACCCGATGTTCGTGCCGTGGCTGGTCGCCCCGCTGCTCACCGGCGACGGCATCCACCTGGTCAAGAGCTTCTACCGGCGGCCGCTGCAGGTCGGCGACGTCGGGGGTGCCGCGGGCACCACCGGCGGCGGACGCGTCACCGAGCTGGTGGCCCGGCCGTTGCTCGCCGCGCTGCGGCCCGAGCTTGGCTGCATCCTGCAGCCGCTCGGCGGGGAGTACGCCGCCACCCGCGAATTGCTCACGTCGGTGCCGTTCGCGCCCGGCTACGGCGTGGAGATCGGCCTGCTGCTGGACACCTTCGATCGGTTGGGCCTGGAGGCGATCGCCCAGGTCAACCTCGGGGTTCGCGCCCACCGCAACCGTCCGCTCGCCGAGCTGGGGGCAATGAGCCGCCAGGTCATCGCGACCATGCTGTCGCGTTGCGGGGTCCCCGACTCGGGGGTCGGGTTGACGCAGTTCTTCGCCGACGACCGGGAGGGTTTCGGCTACACCCAGCACACGTCGCCGGTGTCGCTGGCGGACCGCCCGCCCATGACGGTCCTGCGGCCGCGCTGAGGCCACGCTGGTTCGTCGCGGTGTCGGTGGCATAGGGCAGTATCGACGGCGTGGCGTTGGTGTTGCTGTATCTGGTCGTGCTGGTGCTGGTGGCGATCGTGCTTTTCGGTGCCGCGAGTCTGCTGTTCGGTCGCGGTGAGCAGCTGCCGCCCCTGCCGCGCGGGACCACCGCGACGGTGCTGCCCGCCTACGGGGTGACCGGCGCGGACGTCGACGCCGTCAAGTTCACCCAGGTGCTGCGCGGATACAAGACCAGCGAGGTGGACTGGGTGCTGGACCGGCTCGCCCGCGAGCTCGAGGCGCTGCGCGGCCAGCTGGCCGCGGTGCACGCCCCCGCGGCGGCGGAGGACGAACCCGGGGAACCCGAGGGCGGCGAGGAGCGTCAGGACTAGATGTGAGCGATGACGGGCTGGTTCGGTGCGGCTGGGCGGCCATTCGGCCCGGACCCGACTTCGAGATGTACCGCGACTACCACGATCAGGAGTGGGGCCGCCCGGTGCACGACGGGGTGGCGCTGTTCGAGCGGATGAGCCTGGAGGCCTTCCAGAGCGGGTTGTCGTGGCTGATCATCCTGCGCAAGCGGGAGAACTTCCGGCGCGCCTTCGCCGGGTTCGATTTCGAACGGGTCGCCGGCTATACCGACGCCGACGTGCAGCGGCTGATGGCGGATACCGGAATCGTGCGCAACCGGGCCAAGATCGACGCGACGATCGCGAACGCGCGCGCCGCCGCCGAGCTGGGCACCCCGGCGGACCTGTCCAAGCTGCTGTGGTCGTTTGCGCCGGAGCCGCGCCCCCGTCCGGCCGACGGCTCCGAAATCCCCTCGGCCACTGCGGAATCGAAGGCCATGGCCCTCGAGCTCAAGCGGCGCGGCTTCCGCTTCGTCGGCCCGACCACCGCCTATGCGTTGATGCAGGCCACCGGGATGGTCGACGACCATATTCGGGGCTGCTGGGTGCCTTCTCCCCGGTGACGGCGCGGGCCGCGAGCGGCCCGCAAACCCCCGAGAACCGGGTCTTTGTACAACTCGTGACCTGGATAGGGAACAATGGAGGCGTGATTTGGCAGTTCGATGTCGGGTATGGCTGGAAAATCGCTGGCGGGGCATGCTCGGCGCCGACCGGGTCCGCAAGGGCGGGCCGGCTCGAACCTGGAGGGAGCACTCGATGGCGGCGATGAAGCCCCGGACCGGCGACGGTCCTCTGGAAGCAACCAAGGAGGGGCGCGGCATCGTGATGCGGGTACCACTTGAGGGAGGCGGTCGACTGGTCGTTGAGCTGACGCCCGACGAAGCCGCCGCACTCGGTGACGAACTCAAGGGTGTCACGAGCTCCAGCTGACGCGCGCCCGCGCACGGCTGCCCGCGGCGCTAGGCGCACACCTTTCGGTAGATGTCCAAGGTCTGCTCCGCCACCCGGGCCCAGGAGAATTCCTCTACGCAGCGCTGACGTCCCGCCTCGCCGTAACGCTTCGCCTTCTCGGGGTCGGCGACGAGCTCGTTGACCGCCTCGGCCAGCCGGACCTGGAACCCGGTCGGGTCGCCGGGGTCGTAATGCACCAGCGAACCGGTCACCCCGTCGGCCACCACCTCGGGAATTCCGCCGACGTCGGACGCCACCACCGCCGTCGCGCAGGCCATCGCCTCCAGGTTCACGATGCCGAGCGGCTCGTACACCGAGGGGCATACGAAAACTGTTGCCGCCGATAGTATTTCGCGTAGTTCGCCGATGGGCAGCATGTCCCTGATCCAAAACACGCCCTGCCGGTTGTGGGCCAGCCGCGCCACCGCGGACCGGATCTCGTCGGCTATCTCGGGGGTGTCGGGGGCGCCCGCGCAGAGCACGACCTGCACCTGCGGATCGAAGTGGTGCGCCGCCGCCACCAAGTGGGCGACGCCCTTCTGCCGGGTGATCCGGCCGACGAACGCGATGGTCGGCCGGTGCGGGTCAACCCCGAGTTCGGCCAGCACCGAACCCGTTTGCATCGGCCCCGCCGGATGCCAGACGCCGGTGTCGACGCCGTTGCGGATGACGTGCACGACGCTGGGATCAAGGGCGGGGTAGACCCGCAGGATGTCCTCGCGCATGGCGGAGCTGACCGCGATGACGGCGTCGGCGGCCTGGACCGCGGTGTGCTCCACCCACGTCGACACCCGGTAGCCGCCGCCGAGCTGCTCGGCCTTCCACGGCCGTAGCGGCTCGAGCGAATGCGCCGTCAGCACGTGCGGGAGGTCGTAAAGCAGCGCGGCCAGGTGACCGGCCATGCCGGTGTACCAGGTGTGCGAATGCACCACGGTGGCCGCCGATACGGCGTTGGCCATCAGCAGGTCCGAGGACAACGTCGACAGCGCCGGGTTGGCGCCCTGCAGGCGCGGATCGGGCTGGTGCACGAACGCGTTCGGCCGCGGCGCGCCCATGCAGTGCACGTCGACCGCGCACAGGCGGCGCAGTTGCGCGACCAGTTCCGTGACATGTACCCCGGCTCCCCCGTAGACCTCCGGTGGGTACTCCCGAGTCATCATCGCCACCCGCATACCCGCACGGTAGTTCGGCGGCGACGAGGCCCGCGAGTCGGGCCGAGAAGACGCCGAATATCGAGCCGCGCGGCGGCGACGAGGCCCGCGAGTCGGGCCGAGAAGACGCCGAATATATCGAGCCGCGCGGCGGCGACGAGGCCCGCGAGGGGGCCCGGTTCTGGGTGACCGGCCGGCGGGACCAAATACCTTGACGGACAGCCGCACAGAACACCGCCAATAGCGCGGTCCCCCTGGCAGCGTCTCCCGAGGGCCGATAGGTTTGACCCATGAGGGAAGCGCCGCACGTGCTGGGCATTGTCCTGGCCGGGGGTGAGGGCAAGCGGCTGTATCCGCTGACCGCGGATCGGGCCAAGCCCGCGGTTCCCTTCGGCGGCGCCTATCGATTGATCGACTTCGTGCTGTCCAACCTCGTGAACGCGCGCTATTTGCGCATCTGCGTTCTCACTCAGTACAAGTCGCATTCACTGGACCGTCACATTTCGCAGAACTGGCGGTTGTCCGGGCTGGCCGGTGAGTACATCACGCCGGTGCCCGCGCAGCAGCGGCTGGGCCCCCGGTGGTACACCGGCTCCGCCGACGCGATCTACCAGTCGCTCAACCTGATCTACGACGAAGATCCCGACTACATAGTCGTTTTCGGCGCCGACCACGTGTATCGGATGGACCCCGAGCAGATGGTCCAATTCCACATCGAAAGTGGGGCGGGCGCGACGGTCGCCGGCATCCGGGTGCCCCGCGGCGAGGCCACCGCATTCGGGTGCATCGACTCCGACGACTCCGGCCGCATCCGCGATTTCGTGGAGAAGCCCCTGGACCCGCCGGGAACACCCGACGACCCCGACTCGACGTACGTGTCGATGGGCAACTACATCTTCACCACCAAGGTGCTCATCGACGCGATCCGCGCGGACGCCGACGACGACCACTCCGATCACGACATGGGCGGTGACATCATCCCGCGCCTGGTGGGCGACGGGCTGGCCGCGGTGTACGACTTCAGGGACAACGAGGTGCCCGGGGCAACCGACCGCGACCGCGGCTACTGGCGGGACGTGGGGACGCTCGACGCCTTCTACGACGCGCACATGGACCTGGTGTCGGTCCACCCGGTCTTCAACCTCTACAACAAGCGCTGGCCGATTCGGGGCGAGTCCGAAAACCTGGCGCCGGCCAAGTTCGTCAACGGCGGCTCGGCGCAGGAGTCGGTCGTCGGGGCCGGCAGCATCATTTCCGCGGCGTCGGTGCGCAATTCGGTGCTCTCGTCCAACGTCGTGGTCGACGACGGCGCGATCGTGGAGGGCAGCGTGATCATGCCGGGCGCCCGGGTCGGCCGTGGCGCGGTGGTGCGCCACGCCATCCTGGACAAGAACGTCGTCGTCGGGCCCGGCGAGATGGTCGGCGTGGACCTGGAGAAGGACCGCGAACGCTTCGCCATCAGCGCCGGCGGTGTGGTCGCGGTGGGCAAGGGCGTCTGGATCTAGCCGCGCCGGGCGGCTACCACACGTTCGGCAGCAGCCGGTAGGGCACGTGCTCGGCGTACTCGCGGTAGCCGGGCAGTTCGGTGTAGAGCAGCTTCTCCTCGTCCAGGATGCGCAGCACGAGCAGCGCGACGCCCGGGATGATCAACAGCAGCGCCCAGTACGAGCCCAGCGCCAGCGGCATGCCCACCATCATGATCACGTTCCCGGCGTACATCGGGTGGCGGATGGACTTGTAGAGACCTTCCGAGGCCACCTTCTGGCCTTCCTCCACGGTGACGGTGGCGGCGGCGTAGCTGTTCTCGATGATCACCCGCATCGAGAGCCCCAGCCCGGCCGCTATCAGGACCACACCGACCAGGCACAGCCATACGGGGACCGTCGACCAGCCCATCCGATGGTCGAACGCGCTGAACGCCATGATCACGAAGAGGATCCCGAACGCGCCGGCGCTGATGATCTTCTGGGCGGTTCGGCTTTCCGCCTGTGGTCCCGCGTGCATGCGGCGCTGCAGCGCGTCCGGGTGTTTCCGCGCCAAATAGATTGTCGGGATGATCGATACCACGGTGAAGATGGAGATGAACACCCATCCCTGCCAATAGCGGATGGTGCCGGCCGGCACGAATAGGACCAGGGCGTAGGCGGCGATCCCGAGGATCGAAGACACCGCTAATCGAACACCGATCTTCATCCCGCTCCTAACCGCGCAGATCGCGTCGTCGAAAAGCCACGGCTCCCAGGGCGATCAGTGTGGCATCGATGGCGAGCAACCACAACAGCGGCGCGGCCGTGAAATCTTTGCTGACGCGCGGGATGTGAGCGAACGGCTCGAAGTCGAGCACCCACTGCGGGAACCCGGCCAGGGAACCGATCAGGTACAGGGCGACGAAGCCGACGAGAACGCCCCAGGCCACGGGCGTGAATCGCGGTGCGACACCGAACAAGAGGACGGTCACCGCGCACATCAGCCACACGGCGGGCAGTTGAACGGCCGCGCTTGCCACGACAACGGCCACCTTGCCACCGACGTCCCCCGCGGCGGCGCCGTAGACGAGGCCGCCCGCCAACCCGCTGACCAGCATCGCCACCGTGGAGCCCAGCAACGCGGCCAGCACGTGGCTGGCGAGCCACCGATCGCGCGACACCGCGCCGGCCAGCGTCGTCTCGGCGCGTTGGGCCGACTCCTCCTGATGTAGCCGCAGGGTCAGCGAAACCGAGAACGCGGCCGCGGCCATGCCCAGCATCGTGAACGCGACGGCGATAAAGGCTTCCGCCAAGGCGTTGGTGCCGCCCATTCGGACGACGATGTCGCGGGCGGCGTTGCTGTCGCCGAGCTGCGCGCCGATGCCTTGCACCACGCTGCCCATCAGGAGGCCGTACAGGCACAGGCCCACGGTCCACAGCAACAGCGCCCCGCGGTCCAGCCGCCACGCCAGCCCGAACACGTTGCCGAGCGCGGGCGCGGCGGCGCCGGGGCCGGGGCGCTCGGCGAACAGGCCCGCGCCCACGTCCCGGCCGGCGAGGAGCCGATACGCCACCGCGGTGAGCGCGACGGTGGTTACCAGGTGCAGCATCAGCACCGGCCAGTGGTCACCCGCGTAGGGGCGGACTTGCAGCGACCAGCCCAGCGGCGAAAGCCAGGACAGCGCACCGGAACCCGCGTCGCCGAGGGCGCGCAGCGTGAAGGCGGCCGCCAGGATCGCAAACGCCGTGCCGCGCGCGACCCGCGCGCTCGGCGACAGCTGCGCGGCCACTGCGGCGACGGCGGTGAACACCAGCCCGGAGCAGGCCAGCGCCGCGCCGAAAGCGAGCGACCCGCCGGGCGCGACATCGGTGGTGAGCAGCCCCGCCGCGCCGATCGCTCCGGTGGCGATGCTGGCACCGAATGACAACAGCAGGGCGGCGCTAAGGCTGGCGTAGCGACCGACCGCGGTCGAGTCCACGAGTTCGGTGCGGCCGGCCTCCTCGTCCGCGCGGGTGTGCCGGATGACGGTCAGGATGACGGCCACCGCGATCAGCATGTGGAACATTCCGGCCTTCCAAATGCCAACGGCCCCAAGGCTGTCGTTGGAGACCTGCCCGTAGAGTGCGCGCTGTGCGGGGCTTGCCATGATGGAAGCCGCGAACCCGGCGCGGGCGGCCTGGGTGGGGTAGACCTTTTCGATGCTGCCGACGTACACCGTTGCCAACGGCACCGACAGCAGCAGCACCCACAGGGGCAGCGCGATGCGGTCGCGCCGCAAGTAGAGCCGCAGCATGCCCAGGGTTCCCGCGAAGTTCGGCCGACGTGGCGGTGCGGGGTGGGCCGGCCGGTGCGACCGATCCAGGGTTGCAGTGCTCATGATGCGGCCACCTTGTCCGCGGTGTCGTAGTGGCGCAGGAAGAGTTCCTCGAGGGTCGGCGGCTGGCTGACCAGGCTGCGCACGCCCGCGTCGCCCAGCGCCCGGATCAGTTCTCCGAGGCTCTCGCCGTCGACCTGGGCGCGCACGGTGTTGCCCTCGACGCTGACGTCCTCGACGCCCTTGATGCGCGTGAGGTCGCCGGGGTCGCCGGTCATTTCGGCCTTGATCGAGGTGCGGCTCAGATGGCGCATCGAGTCCAGTGACCCGCTCTCGACGGTCTTGCCGGCCCGGATGATGGTCACCCGTTCGCACAGCGCCTCGGTCTCGGCCAGGATGTGGCTGGACAGCAAGACCGTTGCCCCGTCGTCACGCGCCTCGGCGACGCACTGCTGAAAGACGTTCTCCATCAACGGGTCCAGGCCGCTGCTCGGCTCGTCCAAGAGCAACAGGCGGGCCCGCGAGGAGAAGGCGGAGATCAGCGAGACCTTCTGCCGGTTGCCCTTCGAGTAGGTCCGCGCCTTCTTGTGTGGGTCGAGGTCGAAACGCTCGATCAGCTCGGCGCGACGCTTGTGGTCGATGCCGCCGCGCATGCGGGCCAGCATGTCGATGGTCTCGCCGCCGGTCAGCGTCGGCCACAGCGTGACATCGCCTGGCACGTAGGCGATCTGACGGTGCAGCGCGACCGCGTCGGTCCAGGGATCGCCGCCCAGCAGCCGCACGCTGCCGCCGTCCGCCTTGACCAAGCCCAGCAGGATGCGCATCGTCGTCGACTTCCCGGCCCCGTTGGGGCCGAGGAAGCCGTGCACTTCACCTTCGCGCACCGAGAGCTCGAGGCCATCCAGCGCGCGCACCGACCCGAAATTCTTTATCAGGCCGTGAATTTCGATGGGCGCTGCATTGTCAATCGTCATGTGATCCTCCTTGATCTTCGGCGGCCAGGAACGCGTCGTACATGGTTCGGTCGACCATCAATCCCTCGGTGTAGATCTCCAGGGCCGGCAGCACCATGTCTCGCGCATAGTCGCGTAGGACTGCCCGCAGATCCGTTGGGGTTTCGTGCATTTGCAGGTAGAGCAAGAACCCCCCGCCGCCGGTGATGCCCAGGTATTTGGCCCTCGCCTCGGGGTCGCGGCTGGGCTTGATCGTGCCGGCGCGCACGCCCTCTTCCATGTAGGCGGAGGTGTTGTCGATCATCCTGCGCCACATCATGTTCGCCAGCTCGCCGCCGGTCTGCATGCTGCGGACCACGTAGGCCATCAGCGGCGCGTACTCCTCGATCTCGGCCAACTGCGCGAACCAGGTGGCCGGGTCGTTGGAGCGAATCGCCTCGGACTTCTGGTTGTAGATCTGATCGGCGATGTAGTCCTCGCAGGCCTTGCGCAGGCCTTCCTTGGAGCCGAAGTGGTGAATCACCAGCGCCGCGCTGACGCCGGCGGCCTCCGCGATCTTGCGCAGCCCGACCCCGAAGCCGTGCTGGCCGAACTGCTCGATGGCCGCGTCGCGAATCCGGGCGGCGGCGGTCAGGTCGGCTGAACGCATGTTCAGTACGCTAAACATCTGTTCAGTCGCGAGTCAAGCAGGTGCCGCGTCAAGAATCCGTATAGATCGTCGGGCGGTCGTCTACGCGTCGCCGCGGCGGCGCGGTCAGTCGCGGACCGCGGCCAAAATCCCGTCGCCCAGCGGCACCAGGGCCGGGGTGAGCCGCTCGTCCTCGGCGATGAGCCGCGCCGCTTCCCGCACCGCGGCCACCTCGGCGTCGCGGGCGGCGGGATCGCCGGCCCGCCCGCCGAGGGCGGCCCGGTGCACGACGATGACGCCGCCCGATCGCAACAGCCGCACGCCCTCGACGACGTAGTCCGGCTGGTCGACCGGGTCCGCGTCGACGAACACGAGGTCGTAGGACTCGTCGGCGAGCCGGGTCAGCACCTCCTGGGCCCGGCCGCTGATCAACCGCGTGCGCGACGGTCCGATGCCGGCCTCGGAGAAGGCCTGCTTGGCCAGCCGCAGATACTCGGGCTCGATGTCGATGGTCGTCAGAACGCCGTCGTCGCTCATGCCCGACAACAGCCAGAGCCCGCTGACCCCCGCGCCGGTCCCCACCTCCGCGACGGCCTTGCCGCCGCTGAGCTTGGTCAGCAGGCTCAACAGGGCCCCCACCGCCGGCGTCACCGCCCCGGCGCCGATGTCCACGGCGCGCTCGCGGGCGGCCGCCAGCAGGGCGTCTTCCGAGATCGACCCCTCGGCGTGCGCGATGAGGGATTCGGCTCGACTGGGCGCCGCCTGGTCGGGGGTTTCTGCGTCCGTGCCGTCCATGCCCGCAGCGTATTCCACTTCGGTGTGCGGCCCCGACATGGCGCGCCTAACGCGGCCCGGCACGACACACCCGGCGAAGCCGATGCGTTTAACTTCACCCCGCGCCGGATATGTCCTGCACAGCGCTGGTAACGATACGGTTTCTCAGCCTGAGCTCAGACTGTTCATATATCGCACATACGCCGATACGCGACGGTGTCCCTATGGATCGCGGAGCCCGTTGGGACGGGAATACGGACTGGCGGCTACGTGTTGTCGCCGGTGACGACTTGTCGCTTTTCGGCAGGACGGATTCGGAGGATCTGATCATCACCACGCTTTTGGGCCCGGCCAGCATGTCGCACCCGCAGGACTGCCCTGCAGACGAGTGGGTGGAGCCGTCCGAGGGTTTGCAAGGCACCGCGGTTTTCGACGCGACCGGGGACAAGGCCACGATGCCCTCGTGGGACGAGCTGGTGCGTCAGCACGCCGACCGGGTCTACCGGCTGGCCTACCGTCTCTCCGGCAATCAGCACGACGCGGAGGACCTCACCCAGGAGACCTTCATCCGGGTTTTCCGGTCGGTGCAGAACTATCAGCCGGGAACGTTCGAAGGCTGGCTGCACCGCATCACCACCAACCTCTTCCTCGACATGGTGCGCCGGCGCGCGCGCATCCGGATGGAGGCGTTGCCCGAGGACTACGAGCGGGTGCCCGCCGACGAGCCCAACCCCGAAGAGATCTACCACGATTCGCGGCTGGGCCCGGATTTGCAGGCGGCCCTGGATTCGCTGCCGCCGGAGTTCCGCGCCGCGGTCGTGCTGTGTGACATCGAGGGCCTGTCCTACGAGGAGATCGGCGCGACCCTGGGCGTGAAGCTCGGCACCGTGCGCAGCCGCATCCACCGCGGCCGGCAGGCCTTGCGCGACTACCTGGCCGCGCACCCCCAACCGGGCGCCGCGGCCCACGCCGAGTCGGCGTAGCCGACCGCCCGAATCGGCACACCCGGGTTCGCCGCTTGGGGATAAGCCAGCGGATTTGCGGATTGACACGCGATATTGCGCACCGCCTCGCGCTACATTCGAGGGGTAGGCGCAACGAAAGGACCCGGTGATGCCCGATCGAGGACATCTCTTCCGGCGCGCGTTCTCCTGGCTCCCCGCACAGTTCGCCTCTCAGAGCGATGCGCCCGTCGGCGCGCCGCGCCAGTTCGGTTCCACCGAGCACCTTTCCGTGGAGGCCATCGCGGCGTTCGTCGACGGTGAGCTGCGCATGAACGCGCACCTGCGGGCGGCGCATCACTTGTCGCTGTGCCCGCAGTGCGCGGCGGAGGTCGACGACCAAAGCCGGGCCCGCGCCGCGCTGCGCGACTCACATCCCATCCGCATCCCCAGCACGCTGCTCGGCATGCTCGCCGAGATTCCCTACGATTCGCCCGACGACGCCACCACCCGGGCATCCGACCGATTCGCTGACCGCGACGCCCGTGAGCAGCGCAAGCGCCCCTAGCTCGGCGCCTTCCCGCGCAACTGCCGATGGTTGACCCCGCCGAATTTGCGCACCCCGCCCCCGCGCTCATGGGCGACCCGCCACGAACCGTGGATACTAGGGTGAACACGACCACGCCGGTGTCGTGGATATCGCCCGGTGCAGGGCCTGTCTCGAGCGCTCAAGAAGAGGATCCAAAGGGATAACGTGACCTCCGATCAAGGCTTCGACCAGAAGCAGGACAGCGGCAAGAACAGCGGCAACCGCTTAGCCCCGCGCCCCGTCTCCCGTCCGCCGGTGGACCCCGCATCGCGTCAACTCTTCAGCCGCCCCGCCGGACTGCGCGGGTCCTTCCTGGCCGACCGCGTCCGCCCGCAGAAGTACCGGGACCAGGGCGAGTTCTCCCCGCACGACGAGCCGGCCGATCCGGTCCTCCAGGAGGCGTTCAGCCGGCCGGTCGGCAGCCCCGACTCGCTGCAGCGCCACCCCGTCGACGCCGGCGCGCTGGCCGCCGAGAAGGACGGCGCAGGCCCCGACGAGCTCGATGATCCGTGGCGGGATCCGTCGGCCGGGGCCGCGTTGGGCACCCCGGCGGTCGCCCCGTCGGGGCCGCGGGGGCCGCAGGGCTACGGCGGCAAGCTGGGCGTGCGCGACGTGCTGTTCGGCGGCAAGGTGTCCTACCTCGCGCTGCTGGTGCTGTTGCTGATCGCGCTGGTGATCGGCGTGATCGGCGGGGTGATCGGGCGCAAGACGGCCGAGGTCGCCGAGGCGTTCACCACCTCGAAGGTGACGCTGTCGACCAACGGCAACGGGGAGGGCCCGGCCGGCCGGTTCGCCAAGGTGGCGGCCGCCACCGCGAACGCGGTGGTGACCATCGAGTCCAAGAGCGACCAAGAGGGCATGCAGGGCTCCGGCGTGGTGATCGACGGCCGCGGCTACATCATCACGAACAACCACGTGATCTCCGAGGCGGCGAACAACCCCAGCCAGTTCAAGACGACCGTGGTGTTCAACGACGGCAAGGAAGTGCCCGCCAACCTGGTCGGGCGCGACCCCAAGACCGACCTGGCGGTGCTCAAGGTCGACAACGTCGACAACCTGAGCGTGGCCCGGTTCGGCGACTCGGACAAGGTGCGCGTCGGCGACGAGGTGCTGGCGGCGGGCGCGCCGCTCGGGCTGCGCAGCACCGTGACCCACGGCATCATCAGCGCGCTGCACCGGCCCGTCCCGTTGTCGGGGGAGGGCTCGGACACCGACACCGTCATCGACGCCCTGCAGACCGACGCGTCGATCAACCACGGCAACTCCGGTGGCCCGCTGATCGACATGGACTCGCAGGTGATCGGGATCAACACCGCGGGTAAGTCGTTGTCCGACAGCGCAAGTGGGCTGGGCTTCGCGATCCCGATCAACGAGGCCAAGCAGGTGGCCCAGACGCTGATCAAGGACGGCAAGATCGTGCACCCGACGCTGGGCATCAGCACCCGCTCGGTGAGCAACGCGATCGCCTCCGGTGCGCAGGTCGCCAACGTGAAGGCAGGCAGCCCCGCGCAAAAGGGCGGGATCCTGGAGAACGACGTCATCGTCAAGGTCGGTAACCGCACCGTCGCCGACGCCGACGAGTTCGTCGTCGCCGTCCGGCAGCTGACCATCGGCCAGGACTCCCCGATCGAGGTGGTCCGCGACGGCCGGCACGTCACCCTGACCGTCAAGCCCGACCCCGACGGCAGCTAGATGTTCGGCAGCCTGAGCTGGGAGCACATCCTGGTCCTCGTCGTGGTGGGGCTGGTGGTCCTCGGCCCCGAGCGGCTCCCCGGCGCCATCCGCTGGACGTCGACCGCGCTGCGCCAGGCGCGCGACTACCTCAGCGGGGTGACCACCCAGCTGCGCGAAGACCTCGGGCCCGAGTTCGACGAGCTCCGCGCGCCGCTGAGCGAGCTGCAGCGGCTGCGCGGGATGACGCCGCGCGCCGCGCTGACCAAGCACCTGCTGGACGGCGACGATTCGTTCTTGACGGGGAACTTCGACCGGCCGGTCAACGGCACCGCGGCCACGCCGGCGGAGCCGTCGCCACCGCCCGTGCAGGCTCCCGGGCCGGCGCCGTTCGACGCCGACGCGACCTAGCGGGTCGCCGCCATCGGACCTAGCGCCGCGTCGGATCCAGGCCCAGCGACACGCCCGCCAGGCCGCGCCGTCGCGATGACAGGTTGTCGGCCACGCTGCGCAGCTCCTTGCCCGCCGGGGAATCCGGGGCGCTGAGCACGATGGGGGTGCCGGAATCGCCGGCGGCCACCAGCGCGGGGTCCAACGGGATCTGGCCGAGCAGAGGCACCTCGGCGCCGACGGCGCGGGACAGGCGCTCGGCCACCTGCCGGCCGCCGCCCTCGCCGAACACCTGCATCGTCGAGCCGTCCGGCAGCGTGAGGCCCGCCATGTTCTCCACGACGCCGGCGATGCGCTGCCGGGTTTGCATCGCGATGCTGCCCGCCCGCTCGGCGACCTCGGCCGCGGCCAGCTGCGGCGTCGTCACCACCATGATCTCGGCGCTGGGGATCAGCTGGGCCACCGAGATGGCGATGTCCCCGGTGCCCGGCGGCAGGTCCAGCAGGAGGACGTCCAGATCGCCCCAGTAGACGTCGGCCAGGAACTGTTGCAGCGCCCGGTGCAGCATCGGCCCGCGCCACACCACCGGGGTGTTGCCCTCGGTGAACTGGGCGATCGAGATGACCTTCACCTCGTGGGCGATGGGGGGCAGGATCATCGACTCGACCTGGGTGGGCCGGTCCGTGGTGCCCATCATCCGGGGGATGGAATGGCCGTGGATGTCGGCGTCGAGCACGCCCACCGAGAGGCCGCGGGCCGCCATGGCCGCGGCCAGGTTGACCGTGACGGTGGACTTGCCCACACCGCCCTTCCCGGACGCGACCGCGTACACCCGCGTCAGCGAATTCGGTTGGGCGAAGGGGATGACGGGCTCGCGGGCATCGCCGCGCAACTGCTTGCGCAGTTCGGTGCGCTGCTCGTCGTTCATCACGTCCAGGGTGACCTTGACGGCGCCGGTGCCCGGCACGTCGGCGACCGCGTTGGTGACCCGCTCGGTGATCTCCGTTTTCTTCGGGCACGCGGCGGTGGTCAGGTAGATCCCGACGTGCACGCCGCCGTCGGGCTGGGTGTCAATGCTCTTGACCATCCCCAGTTCGGTGATCGGGCGCCGGAGTTCGGGGTCGATCACCTTCCCCAGGGCGGTGCGGATTGCTGCGCTCAAGTCGGCAGCGTCATGACCAGACATCACCGCCGAGTGTAGGCGTGCGCGATGGGGCCGTCTGGCGGCGGTCAGCCGCCCGCGACGGGTCCCGGCGGCTTCGGCGCCGCCGCGTTCGGCGGGCCGGCGGGTTTGGGTGCCGCAGCCGCGGGGGCCGGGGCCGCCTGGGGCGCGGGAGCCTGCGCGTCCGGCGGTGGCGGCGGGGCCATCGGCGGGGCCATTGGCGGGGGTGGTGCCATCGGCGGCGGTGCCATGGGCGGCGGCGCCCACGGCTGGGCCTGCTGCGGCGGATTCTGGGGACCGACACAGATCACCGTGCAGCCGGGCATACGCGTCGGGGCCTGCTGTGGCGTGGGGGTCATCCACGGGAACATCGGCTGCTGACCGGGGCTTTGCGGCCCGGAGAGGTCGATCAGCGGCATGCGCGCCAGGGGGTCGTCCAACGGCAACCCGTTGACGTTCATCGGCAGGTTGGGGCCGAGTCCCTCGGCATGCTCGAGGTGCGCGTCGGCGAGCGGCGGCGGCGGGCCCGTCATCGGAGGCAGGTCGACCGGAACCACGCCGGTGGCGTACGCCGACGCCCAGCCCAGCACGTTCTGCGCGTACGCCATCGAGTTGTTGTAGCGCAGGATCGCGGCCATCACTTGCGACGGGTCGCGGAGGTTGAGGCCGCCGCTGCACAGGTAGCGCGCCGCGGCCAGGGTGGAGTCGAACAGGTTCTGCGGATCGGCGACGCCGTCGCCCTTGCCGTCGGAGGCGTACCGCGCCCAGGTGCCGGGCAAGAACTGCATCGGCCCCATCGCGCGGGCGTAGGTGGGCCGGTTGCCGGCGCTGCTCTGCAGGATGATCTCGTTGCCCGGCAGCGTGCCGTCCAACGCGGGGCCGTAGATCGGGACGACCGCGGTGCCGCGCGCGTCGACCGCCCCGCCGCCGGCATGACCCGACTCGATGCGGCCTATCCCGGCCAGCAGGTTCCAGCTGACGCCGCAGCCGGGGGCGGCCACGGCCATCTTCTGTTCGGCGCTGCGGTAGGCCGCCAGCGCGATGCTCGGAATGCCAAGCGCCCCAGGCGCATTCACAATCATCGGTTTCGGCGGAGCCGACAGGGCAGGCTCGGCGACGTGGAAGGCGGTCGGCGAACGGTCGACGGACACGACCGCCGGGCCCGAGAGGTCGGGAACGGTGGGGGAAACCGCGGCCACCGGGGCCACTTTCGCGTGCACCTGCGGAAGCTTTTCGGGGAGCGAGGGTGCCGCCCCGCTCACCGCCCCGGCGAAGACCAACGGGGCGATGGTGGCGACGCCGAATGCGCGCGTGCGCGTTACCTGAAGTGCTCCTAGCCGCTCCGCTGCGGCGGCCGGGCGTGCACCCCGGCGTCCCCCAATGCGCACTCGACCGTCCTAGGTATGTGAGCTGGTCAACTGCTCTTCAGCCGTGAACTAGATCACCATACATAACTCTTGTGACCAGAGTGGCGCAATGGTCTGAACTGGTTCTCAGCCCGATTTCTTAGTGGCGCGGTCCACGCCGTCGCCGCCCTGTACCCCCTCGGCGCCCCCGGATTCGGGGTCCAATCGGGCCAGCAGCGCGCGCAGATCCTCCAGCTCATGACGCAGATATTCGCGGGTCACGACCTCGCCGACGGCGAGCCGCACGGCCGCGAGCTCGCGGGCCAGAAACTCGGTGTCGGCCTTGGTCTGCGCCGCGCGATGACGATCCTGTTCGAGCGCGACCCGGTCCCGGTTTTCCTGACGATTCTGGGCGAGCAAAATCAGCGGCGCCGCGTAGGCGGCCTGCGTGGAGAAGGCGAGGTTGAGCAGGATGAAGGGATAGGGGTCGAAGCGGGCCGCGGCGGCGAAGAGGTTCACGGCGATCCACACGATCACCACGATGGTCTGCACCAGCAGGTAGCGGCCGGTGCCGAAGAACCGCGCGATGGACTCGGTGATCTGGCCGACGGCCTCGGGGTCCAGGCGCGGCGAGTATCTGCGCGACGTCCGCGGGGTGGAAAGCAGCCGGCGGGGTGCCGGGGACTTGCTCACGCGGATCCTCCCAGTTCGTCGAGCCGGCCTGCGGCGTCGAGCGCCTGCATGTCCACCCGCCAGTCGTGCGGCAACAGGTGATCGAGCAGGTCGTCCACCGTCACCGCGCCCAGCAGGTGGTTCTGATCATCGAGCACCGGTCCGCACACCAGGTTGTAGGCCGCCAGGTAGCGGGTCACCGCCGCCAGCGGGGTCTCCGGCGTCAGGGTGAGCAGGTCGGTGTCCACGATGCCGCCGACCAGTTCCGCCGGTGCCTCGCGGAGCAGCCGTTGCAGTTGCACACAACCCAGGTACCGGCCGGTGGGCGTGGCCGTGGGCGGGCGCACCACGAACACCATGGACGACAGGGCGGGGGTGAGGTCCGGGTCGCGGACGCGGGCCAGCGCCTCGGCGACCGACGTGTCGGGCGTCAGCACCACCGGATCCGAGGTCATCAGCCCGCCCGCCGTGTCCGGCGAGTGCGCCAGCAGTCGCCGGACCGGGGCCGAATCGTCCGGGTCCATCCGGGTCAGCAGCATCTCGGCGTCCGTCGGGTTCAGCACGCCGAGCAGGTCGGCGGCGTCGTCGGGATCCATCTCCTCGAGGACGTCGGCCGAGCGTTCCGTGCCCAGCTCGGAGAGCACGTCGGCCTGGTCCAGTTCGGGCAGTTCCTGCAGCACGTCCGCCAGCCGGTCGTCGTCGAGCGCCTTGAGCACTTCGTAGCGGCGCTTGGGCGGCAGGCCGCGGATGGCGTCGGCCACGTCGACCGCCTTCCAGCCCTCGAACTGATCCAGCAGCTGCGCCACGCCCTGACCCGGCAGCGCCAGCGCCGACGGGCTCAGGCCTTGCACGTGGTACCAATCCACGACGTGCACGGGGCCGCGCCGCCCCAGCCGCCGCTGGCTGCGGACCGCGACCCGGCTCACCATCCAGTCGCGGGTGCGGGTTTGTTCGATCCCGAGGTCGGTGACGACGACGTCCAGGCCGGCCAGTTCGGGCAGCGCGGGATCGTTGACCTTGACCTGCGTGTCGAGCACCTGGCCGATCGCCAGCACCTCACCCGGGCGCTGTTCGAAGTGGCGCAGGGAGACGCTTCCGGTGTTGAGGGTGACGGCCTCCGGCTCGATCGCGGCGACCCGAAGCATCGGGATGAAGATGCTGCGCCGCGTCGCCAGGTCGACGACCAATCCCAACACGCGCGGTTGTTGACGCACGATGCTGATGCTGATCACGACATCGCGGACCCGGCCGAAGGATTCGCCGAGCGGACCCAGCACCAACATCCGCGAGAGCCGGGCGATGTAGACCCTGTTGACCGATGCCATGGGGAGAGCCTAGGCAGCCGCGCTCGGTACGGCAGATGCTGGGATGCGGCTAACGCGAGTGCATCGCGAACAGGAAGACGATCGTGGTGACCACCAGGGTCGCGACGCCGATGACGATGCCGGCCACCGCCAGGCCGTAGCCGTCCTGCTGGGTCCGCCGAATCTGGTTGATCGCGACCGCGCCCAGCACGATCGCCACAATCGAGCCGACGCAGCAGCAGAACACGCCGGTGAACGACGTGACGAGCGAGGCGATCGCGAGCTTGTTCGTGCCCGGTTTGACGCCGCTCGGGGTGCCATAGCCGCCCAGGTAGTCCGGGGCGGGGTAGTAGCCGCCCGAATACGGTGGCGGCCCGTAGCCGCCCGGCGGCCCCCCGAATTGTGACGGGCCCGGCTGGTAGGGCGGCGCGCCGTAGCCCGGCGGCTGGTCATAGCCGGGCGGTGGCCCGTATCCGGCAGGGGGCGGCGGGTATTGGCCCGCGTAGCCGGGTTGGTATTCGATGGGGTAGCCCGGCGGCGGATACGCCGGGGGCGGGTAGTCCGGCGCCGGCGGTTCCCACGCGGCCCCCGGCTGGTCCGGGCCCCCGCTGCCGCCGGCGGACGACGGTTTGGCCTGGTCGTCGTGGGCGGGGTCGCCGAAGCCGTCGCCGGGCGCTGTCATGGTGTTCAACCTAGCCGATGCCGGGTTGGCCGATCGGCGGCGAACCGCCGCGCGTCGCACAGCCCTCGCCGGGGCGATGACGGCTTTGTTTGTGCAGGTCGCTGGCTAGGCTAGGAGGTCCGAGATGTGGCATCGGCCAGGGCGGAGGAGAATGAGCAGCAATGACTAGTCCTTTCCAGCCCGGTCAAGTCCCCGGCTCCACGCCCGCGGGCGCGACGGGCCGCCGCGCGCCCGGACTGCCGACGCCGCCCAAGGGTTGGCCGGTCGGGTCCTATCCCACCTACGCCGAGGCGCAGCGCGCCGTCGACTACCTCTCCGAGCAGGAGTTCCCGGTCCAGCAGGTGACCATCGTCGGCGTCGACCTGATGCAGGTGGAGCGGGTCACCGGCAGGCTGACCTGGGCCAAGGTGCTCGGTGGTGGCGTGCTGAGTGGGGCCTGGCTGGGTCTGTTCATCGGATTGGTACTCGGCTTCTTCAGCCCGAATCCCTGGGCCGCGCTCGCCACCGGCCTGGTGGCCGGGGTCTTCTTCGGGTTGATCACCTCCGCCGTCCCCTACGCGATGGCCCGCGGCACAAGGGATTTCAGCTCGACCATGCAGCTGGTGGCCGGCCGCTATGACGTGCTCTGCGATCCGCAGAACGCGGAGAGGGCACGGGACCTGTTGGCGCGCTTGGCGATTTGAGGCCGCGCGCGAGAGGTGTGACCCAGTGGTGAATCGTCGTGCGCGCCGGATGGGCGTCATCGGGCTGGCGGCGGTCACCATCACGGCGGCGGCGACGGCCTGCGGGTCCGCCGGCAACGCGTTGGTGATCAGTTTCTTCACGCCGTCCACCGATTCGACCGCATTCACCGCCGTCGCCCAGGAGTGCAGCAAGCAACTGGGGGGCCGGTTCGCCATCCAGCACGTGAGCCTGCCGCGGGGACCCGGCGAGCAGCGGGTGCAGCTGGCGCGGCGCCTGAGCGCACACGACCGCGGGCTGGACGTGATGGCGTTGGACGTGGTGTGGACCGCGGAGTTCGCCGAGGCCGGATGGGCGCTGCCACTCTCGGATGACCCCGCCGGCCTTGCCGACGCCGACGCCGCCGCTGACACCCTCCCGGGCCCGTTGGCGACGGCCCGCTGGAAGCACAAGCTGTATGGCGCTCCCGTCGCCACCAACACGCAATTGCTCTGGTATCGAACGGATTTGGTGAGTCAACCGCCGCAGGACTGGGACGCGATGGTGAACGAGGCCGACCGGTTGCACGCCGAGGGCCGGCCGGCCTGGATCGCCGTGCAGGCGAACGAGGGCGAGGGCCTGGTGGTGTGGTTCAACACGCTGCTGGTCAGCGGTGGCGGTGCGGTGCTTTCCGAGGACGGCCGCCGGGTCACCTTGACCGACACACCCGCGCACCGGGCCGCGACAGTCAACGCGCTGCGCATCCTCAAGTCGGTCGCCACCGCCCCGGGGGCCGACCCGTCGATCACCCGGACCGACGAGGGGACGGCGCGCCTGGCGGTCGAACAGGGCAAGGCCGCACTGGAAGTCAACTGGCCGTACGTGCTGGCCTCCATGCTGGAGAATGCGGTGAAGGGCGGCGTCCCCTTCCTGCCGCTGAACCGGGATCCGGCCCTGGCCGGCAGCATCAACGACGTCGGCACGTTCGTGCCCAGCGACGAGCAATACCGCATCGCCTACGACGCCAGCCGAAAGGTGTTCGGTTTCGCGCCGTATCCCGGTGTGGCGCCGGACCGGCCGGCCAAGGTGACGATCGGCGGACTGAACCTGGCCGTCGCCAGCACCACCCGCCACCGCGCGGAGGCGTTCGAAGCGGTGCGCTGCCTGCGCAGCGTGCAGAGCCAGAAGTACGTGTCGATGGAGGGTGGCCTGCCCGCGGTGCGGACATCGTTGTACTCCGATCCGCAATTCCAGGCCAAGTACCCCATGCACGCGGTCATCCGCCGGCAACTCACCGACGCCGCCGTGCGGCCGGCGACGCCGGTCTACCAGGCGTTGTCGCTGCGGCTGTCGGCGGCGCTGAGCCCCATCACCGATATCGACCCGGAGCGGACGGCCGACGAGCTCGCCACGCAGGCGCAGAAGGCCATCGACGGCAAGGGGCTGTTGCCGTGACCGCCACGGCCGTGCAGCCGCATGAGGCCGCCGTCGCCCCCGGCACCCGCAGCCGAAACCGGTTGTCGGAGCGGCGGCTTGCCTTCCTGCTCGTCGCGCCGGCGGCGACTCTCATGCTGGCGGTGACGGCCTACCCCATCGGCTACGCGGTGTGGCTGAGCCTGCAGCGCAACAATCTCGCCACCCCCGACGACACCGCGTTCGTCGGATTGACCAACTACCAAACGGTTTTGACCGACCGCTATTGGTGGACCGCGCTGGCCGTCACGCTGGGCATCGCGGCCGTCTCGGTGTCCGCCGAATTCGTGCTCGGCCTGGCGCTGGCGTTGGTGATGCACCGCACGCTGGTGGGCAAGGGCCTGGTGCGCACCGCGGTGCTGGTGCCGTACGGCATCGTCACGGTGGTCGCGTCGTACAGCTGGTATTACGCGTGGACGCCCGGAACCGGTTATCTGGCCAACCTTTTGCCGCACGGCAGCGCGCCGCTGACCCAGCAGATTCCGTCGCTGGGCATCGTGGTGCTCGCGGAGGTGTGGAAGACCACGCCGTTCATGTCGCTGCTGTTGCTGGCCGGCCTGGCGTTGGTGCCGGAGGACTTGCTCAAGGCCGCCCAGGTCGACGGGGCCGGGGCGTGGCGGCGGCTGGCGCGCATCACCCTGCCGATCATCAAGCCCGCAGTCGTGGTCGCGCTGCTGTTCCGCACGCTGGACGCGTTCCGCATCTTCGACAACATCTACGTGCTGACCGCCGGCGCCAACAACACCGACTCGGTGTCAATCCTGGGCTACAACAACCTGTTCAAGGGCTTCAACGTCGGGCTGGGGTCGGCGATCAGCGTGCTGATCTTCCTCTGCGTCGGGATCATCGCACTGGTCTACATCAAGGTGTTCGGCGCGGCGGCGCCCGGCGGTGACCTCGATGGCCGTTAACGGGGGAGGCGCCAGGCGCGCCGCGGTCTGGGCCGTCGTCGACACGGTGGTCGTCGTGTACGCACTCCTTCCGGTGGTGTGGATCCTCAGCCTCTCGCTCAAGCCAACGTCAACGGTCAAGGACGGCAAGCTCATTCCGTCATCGGTGTCCTTCGAGAACTACCGCGGCATCTTCCGGGGTGACCTGTTCAGTTCGGCGCTGATCAACTCGATCGGGATCGGCCTGATCACGACCGCCATCGCGGTGGCGCTCGGTGCGATGGCGGCGTACGCGATTGCCCGGCTGAGCTTTCCGGGCAAGCGGGTGTTGATCGGCGCCACCCTGCTGGTCACCATGTTCCCCGCGATCTCGCTGGTCACCCCGTTGTTCAACATCGAACGCTTCGTCGGCCTGTTCGACACCTGGCCGGGCCTGATCTTGCCCTACATCACGTTCGCGCTGCCGCTTGCCATCTACACGCTGTCGGCGTTCTTCCGGGAGATTCCGTGGGACCTGGAGAAGGCGGCCAAGATGGACGGCGCCACACCGGCCCAGGCCTTCCGCAAGGTGATCGTCCCGCTGGCGGCGCCCGGGGTGGTGACCGCGGCGATCCTGGTGTTCATCCTCGCCTGGAACGACCTGCTGCTGGCGCTGTCGCTGACGGCCACCAAGGCGGCGATCACCGCGCCCGTGGCGATCGCGAACTTCGGTGGCAGTTCGCAATTCGAGGATCCCACCGGGTCGATCGCGGCCGGCGCCATCGTGATCACGGTCCCGATCATCGGTTTTGTTCTAATCTTCCAACGACGAATCATCGCCGGGTTGACCTCTGGCGCGGTGAAGGGATAGCTGCGATGGCCGAGATTGTGCTGGACCACGTCAGCAAGAGCTACCCGGATGGCGCCGTGGCCGTGAAGGATCTCAGCATCACCATCGCCGACGGCGAGTTCCTCATCCTGGTCGGGCCGTCGGGCTGCGGCAAGACCACGACGCTGAACATGATTGCCGGCCTTGAGGACATCTCGTCGGGGGAGCTGCGCATCGGCGGCGAGCGGGTCAACGAGAAGGCGCCCAAGGACCGCGACATCGCGATGGTCTTCCAGTCGTACGCGCTTTACCCCCACATGACCGTGCGGCAGAACATCGCGTTCCCGCTGACGCTGGCGAAGATGAAAAAGGCGGAGATCGCACGCAAGGTGGAGGAAACCGCCAAAACCCTTGACCTGACCGAACTCCTGGACCGCAAGCCGTCCCAATTGTCCGGTGGGCAGCGACAGCGGGTGGCGATGGGCCGGGCGATCGTGCGCCACCCCAAGGCCTTCCTGATGGACGAGCCGCTGTCCAACCTGGACGCCAAGCTGCGCGTCCAGATGCGTGGCGAGATCGCCCGGCTGCAAAAGCGCCTCGGCACCACGACGGTCTACGTCACCCATGACCAGACCGAGGCCATGACGCTGG
>NZ_LZIZ01000150.1:0-4211 GCF_001666915.1 Mycobacterium sp. E3339
CGCGCTGCAGCAACGACACGTTCGCCTTGGGATAGATCTCCCGGTGCACCGCCACCAGCGGCTCGAGCACGGGGTTGAGCGTGGTGCGCTGGGAGGTCATCCGGCGGGCCAGCCGGGCCCGGACCCGGCGCGACGCGCTGCTAGTCGTTTTCAGCGTCTCGGTCGGCTGCTCCGGCGGCTCGGCGGCCTGCGCGGTGACCGGCTCCCCGACCAGCAGGGCCTCACCGACGTCCGTGGGCGCGTCAAGCGCCTGCGCCGCGCCTTTCTCGTCCGCCACGATGGTCACCTCCGACTTCGAGGATATCGCCAAAGTCTCATCCCCCGGCCGCCTTGAGTGTGCGCTCAGGGCTTCGGGTGTGTGGCCAGGGCGACGAAACGGCGAGATCCGCGCCCTGGGCGCCACACTCGACGCCGCCAGTTCACCCTCAAGCGATCGGCCTGCGCTAGAGCCGGCTCAGGCTGTGCACCGGGAACTCCGCCAGCGCCTCGCGGCCGCCGAGCGCGGTCAGCTCGAGGATCACCGCCGCCGCGATCACCGTCGCCCCGGTCCGTTCCAGCAGCCGCGCCGCCGCCGCGAGGCTGCCCCCGGTGGCCAGCACGTCGTCGATGATCACCACCCGACGCCCGCGCAGCCGGATGCCGTCGGCGGGGATCTCCAGGGTGGCGCTGCCGTACTCCAGGTCGTAGTGCTCGGCGTGCACCGGCGGCGGCAGCTTGCCGCCCTTGCGGATCGCCAGCACGCCGGTGCGCAGCCGGTCGGCGACCGCGGCCGCGGCCAGGAAGCCGCGCGCGTCGATCCCGGCCACCAGGTCGGCGCCCGACGCGATCTCGGCCAGCGCGTCGGTGATCGCCGCGAACCCCTCGGGGTCGGCGAACACCGGGGTCAGATCCCTGAATTGGACACCCGGCTTGGGAAAGTTGGACACCTCGCGCAGCAGCGCGGCGATGACGCTGGCCACCGGCGCGCTGCCGCCGGCGCGCGTCACTGGACCAGCGCCCATCGGTCCATGTTCCAGCCCGCGCCCCAGCGAGTCGGGTTCTTGGTCACCGCGTACATCTTCTTCGACATCAACAGCGTGCGTTGCTGCCGGTAGAGGGGCAGGGTCGGCATGTCGCCCCACAGTACCGGCGCCGCTTCGCCCAGCAGCCGAGCGCGCTCGGCGGGGTCGGCCGAGACGGCCAGCGCCCCGATCGCGCTGTCGACCTGCGGGTTGGCATACCCGGACAGGTTGTTGCCGTTGCCGCTGTGCAGGTCGTAGGCGTCCATCGCCGACGAGCCCGTCGACCCGCTGCCGGCGGCCCCGCCCGTGCTGGCCAGCAGCACGTCGATCTTGCCGTCCTTGAGGGCCTGCGGCCCCGAGGTGTCCAGGGCGACGTTGGCGACGGTGATGCCGGCCGCGGCGCAGGCCTTGGTGATCACCCCGACGTTCACCGCGAGCCGCGCGTTGGGCCCCTGGTAGCCGATCCGCACCGTCGTCGGCGTGCCACCAAGTGCGTCGCGGGCGGCGCCGGGGTCGGCCTTGGCGAACTGGCCGGCCTCGGCGGCGCCGTCGGCGGCGGCGACGGGGTCGTCGGCGGCCGGGTTCAGGCGGGAATTGGCGATCGGCACCCCGGCGTCGCGCGCGAGCGTGTCGCGCGGGGTGCACAACGCGAGCGCGCGGCGGGCCTTGGGCTGCGACAGCGGCCCCTGCGGCGCGAAGATCAGCTGCTCGATGCCGGCCGACGGCGAATCGGAGCGGCCGTAGTTGTCCGGCGTGGTCAGCGTTCCCGACGAGCCCGCGGCCACGTCGACCACGTCGACGCTGCGGTTGTTGACCCGGTCCTGAATGTCGGGGCCCTGGGGCCAGACGGTGATGCGCTTGGTGATCGCCTTGGGGCCCCACCACCGGTCGTTGGCGACGAGCACCACCGCGCCGCCGTCCAGGACGCGTTCGATCTTGTACGGACCCGACGACGGGAAACGCTTGAGATCGATGCCGGGTTTGAGGTCCCAGATGGTGTTCCACACCTTGGCGATCTGCTGCACCAGCTGGGTGTTGTTGCTCAGCAGCGCCGCCGTCACGTCGACGTGCAGCTGGTCGGCGATGACGTGCGACGGCATCAGCGACGTGGCGGTGAACAGCTGGTTGTAGTCGACGATGCCGCGGTCCGGGACGAAGGACACCCTGGCCTTCTTCTGGCCGGGCATGCACTCGACGTTGGCGATGTCGAGGTAGCCGGCCTGGGTGGCGGCGTTGAAGTCGGGATACCGGCCGGACTGCGCGGCCCAGGCCAGCACCAGGTCGTCGCAGGTCACCGGCTTGCCGTCGGAATACACGGCGTTGTCGGCGATCTGGTAGTCGAGCACCAGCGGCGAACCGCCCACTACCGAGACGGTGCCGAAGTCGCGGTCGGCGACGGTCTGCCCGTCCGGGCCGTGGTAGCTGAAGCCGGCGAGCGTGCGCGCGAACGCCTGCGCCCCGGCCGACGCGGCGCCGACGACGGTGTTGGTGTTGTAGGTGACCAGCGGCCCGTCCACCACGTAGTCGATTTGGGACGCGGCGCTGCCCGAGCACGCGGCCAGCGTGACGGCCGCGACGAGCATTGCGGCCAAACCGATAGCGCCCCCGACGAGGCGATACCTGGTCGCCATGGCGACTACCGCCGGCCGGCGTTTCGCTTGCCGCTCGGACGCCGGGTTCCGGTCGGCCGCACCGGGCGCGCGCCGGGCGCCGGCTTGCTCGGTGCGGGCTTGTCGGATGATGCGAGCTCGGCCGCGGTGGCCTCCGGCTCCGAATCCTCGGTGACCTTGGCCTCGACGGGCTCGGCCCCCGCGGAGCGGCGACGCTTGACGCGGCGGGTGTGCGTGCGCACCAGTTCGGTGCGCTCGCGCATGGTGACCAGCAGCGGCGTGGCGAAGAAGATCGACGAGTAGGTGCCGATCATGATGCCGATCAGCTGCACCAGCGCCAGGTCCTTCAGGGTGCCGACGCCCAGCAGCCAGACCGCGACCACCATTAGCGCCAGCACCGGCAACACCCCGATCAGGCTGGTGTTGATCGAGCGCATGAACGTCTGGTTGATCGCCAGGTTGGCCTGTTCGGCGAACGTGCGCCGGGTGGTGTGCTGGAAGCCGTGGGTGTTCTCCTCGACCTTGTCGAACACGATGACGGTGTCGTAGAGCGAGAAACCGAGGATGGTCAGCAGCCCGATGACGGTGGCCGGGGTGACCTCGAAGCCCACCAGCGAGTACACGCCCGCGGTGACGGTCAGGTCGAAGAACATCGCCGCGATCGCGGCGGCCGTCATGTAGCGCTCGTAGCGCACCGTGATGTACAGCGCGACCAGCGCCAGGAACACCACCAGCGCGATCAGCGCCTTCTTGGTGATCTGGTCACCCCAGGTTTCCGACACCGCCGAATCGCTGATGGCCTGCTTGCTCGGCTTGCCGTCGGCGCCCTTGGGCCCGAACGCGTCGAACAGGGCGTTGCGCAGCTTGGACGTCTGATCGTTGGACAGCGTCTCCGAGCGGATCTGCACCGTCGCCGAGGCCCCGTTGCCGACGATCACCACCGATTCCGGGTCGCGGCCGATGGTCTTCCGGAAGACGTCGGACACCGCGGCGGTGGTGACCGTGCCCGACCCGCCGTTCGCGGGCATCGACACGGTGGTCCCGCCGTTGAAGTCGATCCCGAAGGTGAAGCCCCGCAGGACGATGCTGAGCACGGCGATGGCGACGATCGCGCCGCTGATGCCGAACCACAGCCGGCGGCGTCCGACCACTTCGAAGGCGCCGGTGCCGGTGTAGAGCCGCGAGATGAAGCTGTGCCGCGGCTGGCCGGCGCCGTCGTCGGCCGGCTCCTCGACGCCCGAGGCCTCGGTGATTTCGGCGGCGTCCTTGGATGCCTTGGAGGCACTCATGGGTTATCCCCGTCCCGTCTTCACTTGCGACGAAGCCCGGCGTTCGCGGGCGACCTGCTGAACGGCTCCGAGGCCGTTGTACGCGGGCTTTGCCAGCGTCGGCGACTTGGAGGCCAGGTACACCAGCGGCCAGGTCACCAGGAACACCACGACCAGGTCAAGGATGGTGGTGAGGCCCAACGTGAAGGCGAAGCCCTTCACCTGGCCGATCGCCAGGAAGTACAGCACCGCGGCGGCCAGGAAGGTGACGGCGTTGCCCGACACGATCGTCTTGCGCGCCCGCACCCAACCGCGCGGAACCGCCGACCGGA
>NZ_LZIZ01000151.1:0-19467 GCF_001666915.1 Mycobacterium sp. E3339
GCATCTACGCCGACGTCCTGGGCCTCGAGCGCGTCAGCACCGACGACTCCTTCTTCGAACTCGGCGGCGACAGCATCTCGGCCATGGGCCTGGTCGCCGCGATCAACAGCAACCTGGGCGTGGCCCTCCCGGTCCGCGTTGTCTTCGAGGCACCCACGGTCGCCCAGCTGGCGCTGCGGATCGGCGAGGGCGCCCGCGGGCTGGAGCCATTGGTGGCCGCCGAGCGGCCCACTGTCATCCCGTTGTCGTTCGCGCAGAATCGGCTGTGGTTCCTCGACCAATTACAAGGCCCGTCACCGGTTTACAACATGGCGGCCGCGCTGCGGCTGAGCGGACGGCTCGATGCCGACGCGCTCGGCGCGGCCATGGCGGATGTGGTGGCCCGCCACGAGAGCCTGCGCACGCTGATCGCCGCGCCCGAGGGAACGCCCCAGCAGCTGGTGCTCCCCGTCGAACGGGCCGACTTCGGTTGGGAGATCGTCGACGCCCGCGGCTGGTCGGCCGGCCGGCTCGACGAGGCCATCGGCACGACGGCGCGCTACACGTTCGATTTGGCGGCCGAAATCCCCATGCGGGCAGAGCTTTTCCGCGTCGGCGAGGACGAGCACGTGCTGGTGGCCGTGGTCCATCACATCGCCGCCGACGGGATGTCGATCACCCCGCTGGTGCGCGACCTGGGCATGGCCTACGCCAGCCGGTGCTCCGGGGAGGCCCCCGGCTGGTCGCCCTTGGCCGTTCAGTACGTCGATTACACGCTGTGGCAGCGCGCGCAGCTCGGCGACCTCGACGACCGCGAGAGCCCCATCGCCGCCCAGCTGGCCTACTGGCAAGAGGCCCTGGCCGGCATGCCCGACCGGGTGCCGCTGCCCACGGACCGGCCCTACCCGCTGGTGGCCGATCAGCGCGGCGCCACCGTCGAAATCGACTGGCCCATCGACCTGCAACGCGGCGTCGGCGAGCTGGCCCGCAAGCACAACGCCACCAGCTTCATGGTGGTCCAGACGGCCCTGGCGGTGCTGCTCTCCAAGATCAGCGCCAGTCCCGATGTGGCGGTGGGTTTTCCGATCGCCGGGCGGCGCGACCCCGCACTCGACGACCTGGTCGGGTTCTTCGTCAACACCCTGGTGCTCCGGGTCGACCTGAATGAGCTGGGCGGCGACCCCACCTTCACCGACCTGATCGCCCAGGTGCGGCAGCGCAGCCTGGCCGCCTACGAACACCAAGACGTGCCCTTCGAGGTGCTGGTCGAGCGGCTCAACCCAACCCGAAGCCTGACGCACCATCCCCTGGTCCAGGTCCTGCTGGCCTGGCAGAACTTCGCCGGGCACGACAGCGGCCCGGTCAACGGCCTGTCCCTCGGCGACGTCGACATCGCGCCGATCCCGGTGGACACCCAAACCGCCCGCATGGATTTGACCTTCTCGTTGGCCGAGCGCTGGAGCGAGGACGGCGGCCCCGCCGGCATCGGCGGCACGGTGGAGTTCCGCACCGACGTTTTCGACGCCGAAAGCATCCAGTCCCTCGTCGGGCGGCTACAGCGGGTGCTGACGGCCATGACCGTCGACCCCACCCAGGCGTTGTCGTCGCTGGATCTGCTCGACGAGGCCGAGCATGCCCGGCTCGACGCGATGGGCAACCGGGCGGCGCTGGCCCGCCCCGCCGCCGCGCCGGTGTCCATTCCGGCGCTGTTCGCCGCGCAGGTGGCCCGCACCCCGGAGGCCGTGGCGCTGGTCTGCGACGGCCGGTCCATGACCTACCGCGAGCTCGACGAGGCCGCGGACCGGTTGGCCCATACGCTGGCCGGCCACGGGGCGCGTCCCGGACAGTTTGTGGCCCTGCTGTTTTCGCGCTCGGCCGAGGCGATCGTGGCGATCCTGGCCGTGCTCAAGTCGGGGGCGGCCTACCTGCCGATCGACCCCGCGCTGCCGGAGTCGCGCATCGGATTCGTGCTTGCCGACGCCGCCCCGATGGCCGTCATCACCACCGCCGAACTCACCGACCGGCTCGCCGACCACGACGTGCCGATCATCGACGTCAACGAAACCCCCCGGCCCGAAACGACATTGACGGCGCCGGGGCCGGCGGATCTGGCCTACCTGATCTACACGTCCGGCACCACCGGTGTCCCCAAGGGCGTCGCGGTCACCCACCGGAACGCGACCCAACTGCTGGCACGCATGGACACCGGCCTGCCCCGCGCCGGGGTCTGGTCGCAGTGGCATTCGCTGGCCTTCGACGTCTCGGTCCACGAGATCTTCGGCGCGCTGTTGCACGGTGGGCGGCTGGTCGTGGTGCCCGAGTCCGTGGCCCGCTCACCCGAAGACTTCCACGAACTGCTGGTCACCGAACGCGTCAGCGTGTTGAGCCAAACCCCTTCTGCGGCAGCGATGTTGGCCCCGGAGGGGCTGGAGTCCGTCTCCCTGGTGGTCGCCGGCGAGGCGTGCCCGGCCGAACTGGTGGACCGCTGGGGGCCGGGCCGGGCGATGATCAACGCCTACGGCCCGACCGAGGCCACGGTGTACGCGGCGGTCAGCGAGCCCCTGACGCCGGCGTCGGTGGAGTCCGGGGCCGTGCCCATCGGGTCGCCGGTGCCCGGGGGCGCGCTGTTCGTGCTCGACGGGTGGCTGCGGCCGGTGCCCGCCGGGGTGGTCGGCGAGTTGTATGTGGCCGGCGCCGGTGTCGCCAGCGGATATTGGAAACGGTCGGGCCTGACCGCATCGCGATTCGTCGCCTGCCCGTTCGGCGGGGCCGGCGCCCGGATGTACCGGACCGGGGACCTGGTGCGCTGGCGCGCCGACGGGCAGCTGGACTACCTGGGCCGGGCGGACGAGCAGGTCAAGATCCGCGGGTACCGCATCGAACTCGGTGAGGTGCGCGCGGCGCTGGCCTGGCTCGACGGGGTCGAGCAGGCGGTGGTGATCGCGCGGGGGGACCGCCCCGGCGATAAGCGCCTCGTCGCCTACATCACCGGAACGGCCGATCCGGCCGGGGCGCGCGAAGCGCTGGCGGAGCGGTTGCCGGCGTACATGATTCCCGCCGCCGTCGTCGCGCTCGAAGCGCTGCCGCTCACACCCAACGGCAAGCTCGACACCCGCGCCCTGCCCGCCCCGGAATACGCCGACGGCGACCGCTACCGCGCGCCCGGCAACGCCGTCGAGGAGATCCTGGCGGGCATCTACGCCCAGGTGCTCGGGCTCGACCGCGTCGGCATCGACGACTCGTTCTTCGACCTCGGCGGCGACAGCATCTCGTCGATGCAGGTCGTCACCCGGGCGCGGGCGGCCGGCCTGATCTGCCGCACCCGCGACATCTTCGTCGAACAGACCGTGGCCCGGCTGGCCCGCGTGGCCGAGGTGGCCGACGCGGGAGTCGCCGTGATCGACGAGGGCGTCGGGCCGGTGCCGGCGACCCCGATCATCCGGTGGCTGCAGGGGGTGGACGGTCCCGTCGATCAGTTCAACCAGGCGATGCTGGTGCAGGCCCCCGCGGGCGTCACCGAGGCCGACGCGCTGGTGATGTTGCAGGCCCTGCTCGACCGGCACGGCATGCTGCGCCTGCGGGTCGGCGACGACTGGTCGCTGACGGTGCCCGAGCCCGGTTCGGTCGATGCCCGCGACTGCCTGCACACCGTCGGCGAGTTGTCCGACGCCGCGCTGGTGCAGGCCCGGTCGCGGTTGAACCCGGCCGCCGGGGCGATGCTCAGCGCGCTGTGGATCGCCCCCACCGGCCAGCTGGTGGTGATCATCCACCACCTGGCCGTCGACGGGGTGTCCTGGCGAATCCTGTTGGAAGACTTGAACATCGCTTGGGCTCAGCACCGGCAGGGACAACCGGTGGCGCTGCCCGCGGCGGGCACCTCGTTCGCCCGATGGGCGCAGCGGCTTGCCGAGCGCGCGAACCACCCGGACGTCGTGGACCAGCTGGGCACCTGGCAGCGGGTGGCGGCGACGCCCGCGGCGCTGCCCGCGGTCCGCCCCGAGGCCGACACCTTCGCCACCGCC
The DNA here is from genome assembly GCF_001666915.1 of Mycobacterium sp. E3339. Lineage (NCBI taxonomy): Bacteria > Bacillati > Actinomycetota > Actinomycetes > Mycobacteriales > Mycobacteriaceae > Mycobacterium > Mycobacterium sp. E3339. Next base: position 4,002 of record NZ_LZIZ01000151.1, read on the forward strand.
GGGCAGCTATCGGTCGAGCTGGACATCGAAACCACCGGCATGCTGCTCGGTGCGGTGCCAGCGGCCTTCCACGCGGGCGTCGGTGACATCCTGCTGATCTCGTTCGCCCTCGCGCTCACCGAATTCCTGGGCGGACCGCCGGTCGGCATCGACGTCGAGGGCCACGGCCGCCACGAGGAGCTGGGCCGCGACGTCGACCTGTCCCGAACGGTGGGATGGTTCACCGCCAAGTACCCGGTGTCGGTGAACGTGGGCGGCTTGTCGTGGGCGCAGGTGGTCGCCGGCGAGGCCGCGCTCGGCGCGGCGCTCAAGGACGCCAAGGAGCAGCTGCGCGCCCTCCCGGACGCGCTGACCTATGGGCTGCTGCGCTACCTGAACGCCGACGCCGACCTGGACGCGACCGACCCGCCGATCGGTTTCAACTACCTGGGGCGTCAGGGCGGCGCCGCCGCGCTCTCCGACGAGATGTGGCGGCCAGTGCCGGGCCCGGCCACCGCCGCGGCCGCGGCGATCCCCATGCCGTTGATGCACACGCTGGAACTCAACGCGGCCACCGTCGACACCGATGCCGGCCCGCGCCTGCACGCCAACTGGACGTGGGCGCCGTCCACGCTGGACGACGAGCAGGTCGCACGGCTGAGCCGGCTGTGGTTCGAGGCCCTGGCCGGGGTCTGCGCCCACGTGCGATCGGGCGGCGGCGGGCTGACGCCGTCCGACATCGCGCCCGCCCGCCTCAACCAAAAGCAAATCGACCAGCTGCAGCGCCACCACGACATCGTCGACGTGCTACCGCTGACCCCGGTCCAGCAGGGGCTGCTCTTCCACGCGAACACCGTGCGGGGCGGCGACCAGGACGCCAGCGACCTCTACGCCGGGCAGCTCGACATCACCGTCACCGGCCCGCTCGACCCCGAGCGCCTGCACGACGCCGTGCGCGGGGTCGTCAAACGGCATCCGAACCTGGTGGCCCGATTCTTCGACCAGTTCGACGAGCCGGTGCAGGTAATCGCGGCCGATCCCGCGGCGGCCTGGCAGTACCTCGAACTCGAGGACGAGGCGGACATCGCGCGGCTGTGCGCCGCCGAGCGGGCCGCCGTCTGCGACCTGGCCAACCAGCCGCCCTTCCGGGTCGCCTTGATCCGCACCGCGATCGATGTGCACCGGCTGGTGCTGACCAACCACCACATCGTGCTCGACGGCTGGTCGATGCCAATTCTGCTGGGGGACATCTTCGCCGGCTACTACGGCCAGCGTCCGCCCGCGGCGGCCCCCTACCGCGGCTTCGTCAGCTGGCTGGCCGACCGTGACCGCGACGCGGCCCGCGCCGCCTGGGGCGAGGTGTTCGCCGGCTTCGACACCCCGACCCTGGTCGGCCGCCAGGACCGAATGACGCTGGGGGAGCAGGGCATTCGAACGTTTACTCTGCCGGCCGACCTCACCCGGGCCGTCGGCGAGCTGGCCCGCTCGTGCCACACCACCGTCAACACGGTGCTGCAAGCCGCTTACGCGCAACTGCTGTGCTGGATGACCGGTCAGCGCGACGTCGCATTCGGCACCACCGTCTCGGGCCGGCCGGCCGAGGTGCCCGGCGCGGAGGCGATGGTCGGCCTGTTGATCAACACCGTTCCGGTGCGGGCGAACATCACCCCGACGACGACGGCCGCCGACCTACTTTTGCAGCTGCAGGACGCCCACAACCACACGCTCGACCATCAGCACCTGGCGCTCAACGAAATTCACCGGATCACCGGCCAGGACACGCTGTTCGACACCTTGTTCGCCTTCGAGAACTACCCGATCGACGCCACCGCATTGTCGGGCAACCACGAATTGGCCATCACCGACATCGCCACCCGCGAATCCACCCAATACCCGTTGACATTCCAGGCCCAGCCGGGAACCGAACTGCGGCTGCGCGTCGAATACGACACCGACGTGTTCGACGCCGCGGCCATCGACACGCAGATCGAGCGGCTACGACGGCTGCTGACCGCGATGACGAGCGACCCGGCGCGGCCGCTGTCGGCGGTCGATGTGCTGGACGCCGGTGAGCGCGCTTGGTTGGACGAGGTCGGCAACCGGGCGGTGCTGAGCCGGCCGTGGGCGCCGGCATCGATTCCGGAGCTGTTCGCCGCGCAGGCGGCGCGCGACCCCAAGGCACCGGCGCTGACGTTCGACGGGCGGTCGATGACCTACCGTGAGCTCGACAAAGCGTCAAACCGACTGGCACACTTGCTGATTCGCGGCGGGGCCGGCCCGGGTGACGCCGTCGCGTTGCTGCTACCCCGGTCGGCCGAGGCGATCGTCGCGATCCTGGCGGTGCTCAAGACCGGGGCGGCCTACCTGCCGATCGACCCCGCGCTCCCGGCGGCCCGTAAAGACTTCATGCTCGCCGACACGGCGCCGATAGCCGCGGTCACCACGGGGGCCCTGCGATCGGAGTTGGACGGTCACGACCTGCTGGTGGTCGACGTCGCCGATCCCGCCCTGCACACCCAGCCCGCGGCGGCGCCGCCGGGGCCGTCCCCCGAGGACATGGCGCACATCATCTACACCTCGGGCACCACCGGCACGCCGAAGGGGGTGGCGGTCACACACGCCAATGTGACGCGGTTGTTCGACGCGCAGGCCGTCGGCGTGCCGTTGAGCCCGGGGCAGGTGTGGGCCCAATTCCATTCGTATGCGTTCGATTTCTCGGTGTGGGAGATCTGGGGGGCGTTGCTGCATGGCGGGCGGTTGGTGGTGGTGCCCGATGCGGTCGCCCGCTCGCCCAAGGACTTGCACGCGCTGTTGGTGGCCGAAAGGGTCAGCGTGCTCAGTCAGACCACGGCCGCGGTGCGGATGTTGTCCCCGCAGGGGCTCGAGGGCACGGCGTTGGTGGTGGGCGCCGAGCCGGTGGGGGCGGAGTTGGTGGACCGCTGGGCGCCGGGGCGGGTGATGGTCAACGTGTACGGCCCGACCGAGGCGACCATCTTCACCACCGCGAGCCTCCCGCTGGCGGCGAAGTCCGGGGTGCCGCCGATCGGGTCGGCGGTGCCCGGGGCGGCGTTGTTCGTGCTGGACGGGTGGTTGCGCCCGGTGCCGGTCGGGGTGGTCGGGGAGTTGTATGTGGCCGGGCGCGGGGTCGGGTTGGGCTACTTGCGCCGGGCCGGGCTCACCGCGACGCGGTTCGTCGCCTGCCCGTTCGGTACACCCGGGGAGCGGATGTATCGCAGCGGGGATTTGGTGCGCTGGGGCGCCGACGGACAGCTGCGGTATGTCGGGCGGGCCGACGCCCAGGTCAAGGTCCGCGGGTACCGCATCGAGCTGGGTGAAATCCAAAGCGCGCTAACGGATTTGACCGGTGTGGACCAGGCGGTGGTCGTGGTGCGCGAGGACCGCCCCGGCGACAAGCGCCTGGTCGGCTACTACACCGGCACCGCCGAGCCGCGTGCGCTGCGCACCGAACTGGCCGACCGGCTGCCGGGCTACATGGTCCCCACCGCCCTGGTGCCCCTCGACGCCTTGCCGCTGACGATCAACGGCAAACTCGACACCCGCGCCCTGCCCGCCCCCGAGTACACCGCCTCCGGCTACCGCGCCCCCACCAATGCCGTCGAGGAGATCCTCGCCGGCATCTACGCCCAAGTCCTCGGCGTCGAGCGCGTCGGCATCGACCAATCCTTCTTCGACCTCGGCGGCGACAGCATTTCGGCGATGCGCCTCATCGCGGCCGTCAACACCGACCTGGACGAATACCTTTCGGTGCGCGCCATTTTCGAGGCGCCCACGGTCGCGCAGCTGGCGCCCCGGATCGGGGAAGCCGGGGGTGGCCTGGAGCCCTTGACGGCCGGCCCCCGGCCCGCCGTGGTTCCGCTCTCGTTCGCCCAGAGCCGGCTGTGGTTCCTCGACCAATTGCAAGGCCCGTCACCGGTTTACAACATGGCGGCGGCCATGCGGCTGCGCGGCCGGCTCGACGCCCCGGCCCTCGGCGCGGCGCTGGCCGACGTCGTCGCCCGCCACGAGAGCCTGCGGACCGTGTTCACCGCACCCGAGGGAACCCCGCAGCAGGTGGTCATCCCCGCGGAGCAAGCCGAGTTCGGCTGGCAGGTCATCGACGCCGTCGGCTGGTCGCCGAGCCGGCTGGACGGGGCCGTCAGGGCCGCGGCCCGCGAGACCTTCGACCTGGCGACCGATATCCCGTTGCGCGGCTGGCTGTTCCGCGTCGCGGACGACGAACACGTGCTGGTCGCCGTGGTGCACCACATCGCCGCCGACGGCTGGTCGTTGCGGCCCTTGGCCGCCGACCTGGGGATCGCGTACGCCAGCCGGTGCGCGGGCGAGGCGCCCCGTTGGGCCGAATTGCCCGTCCAGTACGTGGATTACACGCTGTGGCAGCGCGCCCAGTTCGGTGATCTGAAGGATCGCGGCAGTCGCATCGCCGCGCAGCTGGCCTACTGGGAAAAGACGCTGGCCGGCATGCCGGAGCGGTTGCAACTGCCCACCGACCGGCCCTACCCCCAGGTCGCGGACCAGCGCGGGGCCACGGTGGCCATCGACTGGCCGGCGGATCTGCAGCAGCAGGTCGCCGCGGTGGCACGCGAACACAACGCGACCAGCTTCATGGTGGTGCAGGCCGCCCTGGCGGTGCTGCTGTCCAAGGTCAGCGCGAGTACCGATGTGGCCGTTGGCTTCCCGATCGCCGGGCGGCGCGACCCCGCGCTCGACGACCTGGTCGGATTCTTCGTCAACACCCTGGTGCTGCGGGTCGACGTAACCGGCGACCCCACCTTCGCCGAGCTGCTGGACCGGGTCCGCGCGCGCAGCCTGGAGGCGTTCGAGCATCAGGACGTGCCCTTCGAGGTGCTGGTGGAGCGGGTCAACCCGACCCGAAGCCTGACCCATCACCCGCTGATCCAGGTGATGCTGGCGTGGCAGAACTTCGGGGGACAGGACAACGACGCCGCGACCGGGCTGGCGCTGGGTGACGTTCGGGTCAGCTCGATACCGCTGGACACCCAGGTCGCCCGCATGGACCTGACGTTCTCGCTGGCCGAGCGCTGGACCGAGGCGGGCGAGCCCGCCGGGATCGGCGGGCGGGTGGAGTTCCGCACCGACGTGTTCGACGCGGCCAGCATCGAGACGCTGGTCGCCCGCCTGCAGCGGGTGCTGACGACGATGACCACCGATCCCGCCCGTTCGGTGTCGTCGGTCGACCTGCTCGACGCGGTCGAGCACGTCCGGCTGGACGAGATCGGCAACCGGGCGGCGCTGACCGCGCCGAAGGCCGCGCCGGTGTCGATCCCCGAGTCCTTCGCCGCCGAGGTGACCCGCAGGCCGGACGCTCCGGCGCTGGGCTGCGGCACCCGCGTGTGGACGTATCGCGAGCTCGATGAGTCGTCGAATCGGTTGGCGCACTTGCTCATCGAGTACGGCGCCGGCCCGGGACACACCGTCGCCCTGCTCTTCGACCGATCCGCCGAGGCGATCGTGTCCATCCTGGCGGTGCTCAAGACCGGGGCGGCCTACCTGCCCATCGACCCCGCGCACCCCGCGGCCCGCATCGGCTTCATGCTCGCCGACGCCGCGCCCGTCGCGGCGATCACCACCGCCGAGCTGGCCGGCCGGCTGGGCGAGCACGACGTGCCCGTCATCGACGCCGACGGCCCGGCCGTCACCACCCGGCCCGCGGCGGCGTTGCCGGCACCCAGCGCCGAGGACATCGCCTACCTGATCTACACGTCGGGGACCACCGGGGTGCCCAAAGGCGTTGCGGTGAGCCACCGCAGCGTGACCCAGCTGATCGCGTCCGCGGACGCGAACCTGCCGGACGGCGGGGTGTGGTCGCAGTGGCACTCCTACGGCTTCGACGTCTCGGTATGGGAGATCTTCGGCGCGCTCTTGCGCGGCGGGCGGCTGGTGGTGGTGCCCGACGCGGTGGTGCGGTCCCCGGAGGACCTGCACGCCCTGCTGATCGCCGAGCGGGTCAGCGTGCTGAGCCAAACCCCCTCTGCCGCAGCCATGTTGGACCCGGAGGGGCTGGAGTCCGCCGCGCTGGTGGTGGCCGGCGAGGCCTGCCCGACCGAGCTGGTGGACCGGTGGGCGCCGGGGCGCGTGATGATCAACGCCTACGGACCGACCGAGGCCACGGTGTACGCGGCGATCAGCGCGCCGCTGAGGGCGGGCGACGGCGTGGTTCCGATCGGGTCGCCGGTGGCCGGGGCGGCGTTGTTCGTGCTGGACGACTCCCTGCGGCCGGTGCCGCCCGGCGTGGTCGGCGAGCTGTACGTGGCCGGCGCCGGGCTCGCCCGCGGGTATTGGCGACGGGCGGCGCTGACCGCGTCGCGGTTCGTCGCCTGCCCGTTCGGCGGGCCCGGGGCGCGCATGTACCGCACCGGTGACCTGGTGTGCTGGGGCGCGGACGGGCAGCTGCAATACCTGGGTCGGGCCGACGCGCAGGTCAAGATCCGCGGCTACCGCATCGAACTCGGCGAGATCCAGGCGGCGCTGGCCGACCTGGACGGCGTGCGGCAGGCGGCGGTCATCGCCCGCGAGGACCGACCCGGGGACAAGCGCCTGGTCGGCTACGTCACCGGGTCGGCGGAACCCGCCGAGGTGCGCGCCCGGCTGGCCGGCCGCCTCCCCGCGTACATGGTTCCGGCGGCGGTGGTGGCGCTCGACGCGCTGCCGCTGACGCCCAACGGCAAGCTCGACAGCCGCGCCCTCCCGGCGCCCGAGTACCGCGACGCCGAGCGCTACCGCGCCCCGAGCACCCCGGCCGAGGAGGTCCTGGCCGGCATCTACGCGCAGGTGCTCGGGGTCGAGCGGGTGGGCGTGGACGACTCCTTCTTCGACCTGGGCGGCGACAGCATCTCGTCGATGCAGGTGGTGACGCGCGCCCGCGCCGCCGGCCTGACGTGCCGGACGCGCGACATCTTCGTCGAACAGACGGTGGCCCGGTTGGCCCGCGTGGTCGGGGTGGCCGACGGCGACGCCGGCGTGACCGACGAGGGCACCGGGGACCTGCCCGCGACGCCGATCATCCGCTGGCTGCAGGGAGTGGACGGTCCCGTCGACCAGTTCAACCAGACGATGGTCGTCGAGGCCCCCGCCGGGGTCGGGGAGGCCGACGCGGTGGCGGTGTTGCAGGCCCTGCTCGACCGGCACGCCATGCTGCGGCTGCGCGTCGACGCGAATTGGTCCCTGACGGTGCCGGAGGCCGGCGCCGTGCGCGCCGCCGACAACCTGCGCGCGGTCGACGCGCTGTCCGACGCGTCGGTGGCGGCGGCACGGTCGCGGCTGAGCCCGGCCGACGGGGTGATGCTGAGCGCGCTGTGGGTCAGCTCCACCCGCCAGCTGGTGCTGATCATCCACCACCTGGCCGTCGACGGCGTCTCCTGGCGAATCCTGTTGGAAGACTTGAACATTGCCTGGGCGCAGCGCAGTGGCGGGCAGCCGGTGGCGCTGCCGCCGGGCGGCACGTCGTTCGCCCGCTGGGCCGCGCTCCTGGACGAGCACGCGCACGCCCCGGCCGTCGTCGAGCGGACCGACGCCTGGAAGCGCATCGCGGCGGCCCCGCCCGCGCTGCCGGCGGTGCGCCCCGACACGGACACGTACGAGACCGCCGAGCACCTCTCGGTGCGGCTCGACGTGGAGACCACCCGCACGCTGCTCGGCGAGGCGCCGGCCGCCTTCCACGCCGGCGTCAACGACATCCTGTTGATCGGTTACGCGCTGGCGTGGGCCGAGTTCTTGGGCCCCGACCTTCCTGGCGGGGCGCCGGTCGGCATCGACGTCGAGGGTCACGGGCGGCACGAGGAACTGGCCGCCGGCGTGGACCTGTCGCGCACCGTCGGCTGGTTCACCACCAAGTACCCGGTTGCCCTGGCGGTGGGCGAATTGCCTTGGGCGCAAGTGGTTTCCGGTGACCCGGCGCTGGGGGAGGTGCTCAAGGCGGCCAAGGAGCAGCTGCGCGGCATGCCGGATCCGCTGACCTACGGGCTGCTGCGCTACCTGAACGCCGACGTCGACCTGGACGGCTCCGACCCGCCGATCGGCTTCAACTACCTGGGCCGGCTGGGCGGCGCCGCGGCCGAGATGTCGGACGAGCTGTGGCGCATCTGCAGGGACGGCTCGGCCGTCACCGCGACCAGCACGGCGGTCCCCATGCCGCTGATGCACACCGTCGACCTCAACGCGGGAACCGCCGACGGCGAGGCCGGCCCGCAGCTGCACGCCAACTGGACGTGGGCGCCCTCGGCGCTGGACCGCGAGCAGGTCACTCGGCTGAGCCGGCTCTGGTTCGAGGCGCTGACCGGCATCTGCGCCCACGTGCGCGGCGGCGGCGGGGGGCTGACCCCGTCGGACATCCTGCCCGCCCGGCTGGACCAGCGACAGATCGACGAGCTCGAGCGCCTCGACGCCGTCGCCGACGTGCTGCCGTTGACCCCCCTGCAGCAGGGCCTGCTCTTCCACGCCACCACCACGCGGGCGAGCCACGACGACCTGTACGTGGTTCAGCTGGACATCGGCGTCACCGGCCCGCTCGACCCCGACCGGCTGCGCGAGGCGGTGCAAGCGGTGGTGGAGCGGCACCCGCACCTGGTGGCCCGATTCCGCGACCAGTTCGACGAACCGGTGCAGGTCATCCCCGCCAAGCCGGTGATGGCGTGGCGGTACCTGGAGCTCCGGGGCGCCGACGAGCGCGTGCAGGAACTCTGCGCCGCCGAGCGCGCCGCGGTCTACGACCTGGCCGACCGGCCCGCGTTCCGGGTGGCCATGATTCGCACGGCCGAGAACCGGCACCGGCTGGTGCTCACGATTCACCACATCGTGCTGGATGGCTGGTCGGTGCCGATCCTGGTGAACGAGACCTTCGCCTGCCTCACCGGGCAGCGGTTGGCCCCGCCCGCGCCCTATCGCCGGTTCGTCACCTGGCTGGCCGGGCGCGACCTCGACGCCGCGCGGGCGGCGTGGGGCGAGGTGCTCGCCGGCTTCGACACCCCGACGCTGGTCGGACCGCCGACCAAGCTGGAGCCGGGCGCCCGGGGCCTCACGACGTTCGCGGTGCCCGCCGAGACCACCGCCGCGCTCGCCGAGCTGGCCCGGTCCTGCCAGACCACGGTCAGCACCGTGCTGCAGGCCGCGTGGGCGCAGCTGCTGACCTGGCTGACCGGCAACTACGACGTCGCGTTCGGAACCACCGTCTCCGGCCGGTCGGCCGAGGTGGCGGGCGCCGAATCGATGGTCGGCCTGCTGATCAACACGATCCCGGTGCGCGCCCGCATCACGCCCGCCACCACCACCCGGGAGCTGCTGGACCAGTTGCAGGGCGCGCACAACGAGACGCTCGACCACGAACACCTGTCGCTGAGCGAAATCCACCGGATGACCGGTCACGAACGGCTTTTCGACACGCTGTTCGGCTACGAGAACTATCCGCTGGAAACCTCGGCGATGGCGGTCAACCACGAGCTGTCCATCACCGACTTCAACATGTTCGAGCGCAACCATTACCCGTTGACGATGCAGGCCGCCCTGTCCGGCGACCGGCTCGGACTCCGGGTGGAATACGACGCGGGATTGTTCGACGCGGGCACTATCGACGCGCTGACCGAGCGGCTGCAGCGGGTGTTGCTGGCGATGACCACCGACCCCGCCCGGCGGCTCTCCGCGGTCGACCTGCTGGACGCCCCGGAGCACACGCACCTGGACGGGATCGGCAACCGGGCGGTGCTGGCGGGGCCGGCCCCCACCCCGGTCTCGATCCCGGAGATGTTCGGCGCGCAGGTCGCCCGCCGGCCCGACGCCCTCGCGGTCGGCTGGGACGACCTGTCCCTGACGTACCGCGAGCTCAACGACGCGGCGAACCGGCTGGCGCACCTGCTCCTCGCCGAGGGCGCGGGCCCGGGACAGTCGGTGGCCCTGCTGTTTTCCCGCTCGGCGCAGGCGATCGTGGCGATCCTGGCGGTGCTCAAGACGGGAGCGGCGTACCTGCCGATCGACCCGGCGGCCCCGGCCGCCCGGATCCGGTTCATGCTCACCGACGCCGCGCCGATCGCCGCCATCACCACCGAAGGGTTGCGCTCGCGGCTGGACGGGCGCGACGTCCGGGTCATCGACATCGAGGACGCGCGGATCGCGGACTACCCGCACACCGCGTTGCCGGCGCCCCCGGCGGACGGCGTCGCCTATCTCATCTACACCTCCGGGACCACCGGCGTGCCCAAGGGCGTGGCGGTCACCCACCAGAACGTGACCCGGCTGATCGGCTCGCTCGACGCCGGCCTGCCGTCCCCCGGCGTGTGGACGCAGTGCCATTCGTACGCCTTCGACGTGTCGGTGTGGGAGATCTTCGCCCCGCTGCTGCGCGGCGGGCGCGTGGTCGTGGTGCCCGAGTCGGTGGTGCGCTCACCGCGGGACTTCCGCGCCCTGCTGGTCGACGAAGGGGTCAGCGTCCTGACCCAGACCCCGTCGGCGGTCGCGGCGCTGGACCCGGCCGGTCTCGACGGGTTGGCGCTGGTGATGGCCGGTGAGGCCTGCCCCGCCGAGGTGGTCGACCGCTGGGCGCCGGGGCGGGTGATGGTCAACGCCTACGGCCCCACCGAGACCACGATGTGCGTGGCGATCAGCGCCCCGCTGGCGGCGGGCTCGGGCGTGCCGCCGATCGGCTCGCCGGTGGCGGGCGCGGCGTTGTTCGTGCTCGACGCCTGGCTGCGGCCGGTGCCGCCCGGGGTGGTCGGCGAACTCTACGTGGCCGGCACCGGCGTGGCCGCCGGCTATGCCGGACGGGCCGGGCTGACCGGGTCGCGGTTCGTCGCCTGCCCGTTCGGCGGGCCCGGGGCGCGGATGTACCGCACCGGCGACCTGGTGCTCTGGGGGGCCGACGGCCAGCTCTGCTATGTGGGCCGCGCCGACGAGCAGGTCAAGATCCGCGGCTACCGCATCGAACTCGGTGAGGTCCAGGCGGCGCTGGCCCGGTTGGACGGCGTCGAGCAGGCGGTGGTGATCGCCCGCGAGGACCGCCCCGGAGACAAGCGGCTGGTCGGCTACATCACCGGAACGGCCGACCCCGCCGAGGCCCGCACCGCGCTGGCCGGGCGGCTGCCGGTGTACATGGTGCCCGCCGCCGTGCTGGGGCTCGACGCCCTGCCGCTCACGCCCAACGGCAAACTCGACACCCGCGCCCTGCCCCCGCCCGAGTACACCGGCCGCGGATACCGGGCGCCGTCGAACGCGACCGAGGAGATCCTGGCCGGCACCTTCGCCCGGGTGCTCGGCGTCGAGCGGGTGGGCGTGGACGACTCCTTCTTCGACCTGGGCGGCGACAGCATCTCGGCGATGCGGTTGATCGCCACGCTCAACGCCGACCTGTCCGTCGACCTCGCGGTGCGCACCCTGTTCGACGCGCCCACCGTGCGAAGCCTGAGCCAGCGGCTCGTCACGGACTCCGGCGCCACCCCGGACGTCGTGCCGGTGCAGACCCTGAAGCGCGGCGCCGGCATTCCGGTGTTCTGCATCCACCCCGCGGGCGGCGTCAGCTGGCCGTACCAGGTGCTCGGCAACTACCTGGACTGCCCGATCATCGGGATACAACAGGTGCCGGAAGCCGCAGAAAGCGATGCCCGGTCAATCCGGGAGCTGGCGGAAACCTACGCCGACAGGCTGCAGCGGGTGTACCCGTCCGGGCCCTACAACCTGCTCGGCTGGTCGTTTGGCGGCGTCGTCGCCCACGAGGTCGCGATCGCGCTGCAGCGCCGCGGGTGCGATGTCGCCCGCCTCATCCTGCTCGACGCCCAGCCCGCCGTCGGCGACGGCGTCGTCCTGCCGGACGCGCTGGCCGAACACCACCCGGACGCCTGGCGATCCGGGCGGCTCGTCGACCTGCTGACCGACAACGCCCGCAAGAACGCCGCCTGGTACCGGGCGCACCGGCCCGGGGTGTTGCGCGGCAACATCACCGTCTTCGCCGCCACGGCGGACGGCAGCGACCGCGCCGCGTTCCTGGCATCCTCCTGGCGGCCGTACGTGTCCGGCGAGATCCTGACCTACTCGATCGAGTGCGCGCACGACGACATGCTGACCAACGATTCGGTGGGGCTGTACGGGCAGCGGCTCAGGCATCTCCTCGTCCTCGCCGAACGGCGGCTCGAATTGGCCCACGATGGCCAGCACGCGTCGCGGGACGACAAGCGTCCCGGGGAGCGAGCCGGCTGATTAGTTGCCGACGGCGGCTCTGTGCTGGGGGCAATAGGACGCCACCGAGGCGCCGAGCAGGTAGCCGGCCTCGTGTGCCGACAGGTCCGTGGCCCGCACGACATTCAGCACCAGCGAGGTCGGCGTCTTGCCCTTGTCGAGCCCGGCGCACATGTTGTGCCCGGCGGCGATCGCGGCCCCGCGATCGGTGAAGACGATCCCGCTGCGCTGAATCTCCGCGATGAACGCGTCATCGTTTTGATCGGCGGACGCGGGCGCCGCGAAAAGCAATCCGCCCCCCGCAAGCATCACCGCGCCGACAATCACTCGCGTCAAGGTCTTCCTCAAAGTGGCCACCGCACTCCCTGCCATAACGGTGGCTGAACATTAACCAGAACCGAGGCACCCTTCTCGCCGGCGTTGATCGCGCCACCTCACACAAACCGGCCCCACTCGGCCGGGAAAATGGGTGGTCACCCCCGGACGGCGCCCGGGTCCGGGCCGGCAGCGGGGCGTCGAAAAGGCTTGCGCCGCCTGCGGTCCCATTCACCGGCGGCGCCCCGTGCGTCTCGGCGACCAGACAACCCGCTCGGGACGGACGGCGACGGCCGGACCGCCCGGCCGTGAACGGCGAGAGCAGAGCGCAACCAAGATTTAACAGGCGCGGTGTAACCCGCCGGCGGCATCCGCTTTGCCGCCGATACCGCCGCGGACCGGACCGCCGCACCGACGCATTTCACAGTGGCCGTTAGGGCGCGCCGCGACCGCCTTCGGTATGGTCCAAGGAGTGTGCGGAGTCACCGGGGAGGTACGGCTCGACGGGCGGGTCCCCGACGTAGCAGCGGTGTCCGCAATGGCCGCCGTGATGGCCCCGAGGGGTCCCGATGCGTCGGGCGCCTGGTCGCAGGGGCGTGTCGCGCTCGGCCACCGCCGGCTCAAGATCATCGACCTGAGCGAGGCCGGCGCCCAGCCGATGGTCGACTCGGAACTGGGTCTGGCCATCGCCTTCAACGGCTGCATCTACAACTACAAGGAGCTGCGCCGCGAACTCAGCGGGCACGGCTTCCGGTTCTTCTCGCACAGTGACACCGAGGTGCTGCTCAAGGCCTACCGCCACTGGGGCGACGACTTCGTCAGCCACCTGCACGGCATGTTCGCCTTCGCCATCGTCGAACGCGACAGCGGCCGGGTGTTGCTCGGCCGCGACCGGCTCGGGATCAAGCCGCTCTACCTGACCGAGGACAGCCACCGGATCCGGTTCGCCTCGGCCCTGCCGGCGCTGCTGGCCGGCGGTGGCGTGGACACCCGCATCGACGCCCAGGCGTTGCACCACTACATGACGTTCCACTCGGTGGTCCCGGCGCCGCTGACCATCCTGCGGGGCGTCCGCAAGGTCCCACCCGCTTCGCTGATCGCCATCGAACCCGACGGCCGGCGCACCACCACCACCTACTGGACACCCGACTTCACCCGGCGCGCCGACCGCGCCGGCTGGTCGGAGAGCGATTGGGAAGAGGCGGTGCTGGACGCGCTTCGCGTCGCGGTCAAGCGCCGGTTGGTGGCCGACGTGCCGGTCGGCTGCCTGTTGTCCGGCGGCGTCGACTCCAGCCTGATCGTCGGCCTGCTCGCCGAGGCGGGCCAGCACGGCCTGATGACCTTCTCCATCGGCTTCGAGTCCGCCGGCGGCGTCGAGGGCGACGAGTTCCGGTGGTCCGACATCATCGCCCAGCGCTTCGAAACCGACCACCACCAGATCCGCATCGGAACCGACCGGATGCTGCCCGCGCTCGACGGCGCCATCGGCGCGATGAGCGAGCCGATGGTCAGCCACGACTGTGTTGCCTTCTACCTCCTCAGCCAGGAAGTGGCGCGCCACGTGAAGGTCGTGCAGTCCGGCCAGGGCGCCGACGAGGTGTTCGCCGGCTACCACTGGTACCCGCCGATGGGTTCGCCGGCCGCGGCGTCGCTGCAGGGTTCGGTGGCCGAATACCGCGGCGCCTTCTTCGATCGCGATTCGGCGGAGCTGGCGGGCCTGCTGGGCCCGGGCATCATGGCGGCGGACGACCCCAGCGAGCGCTTCGTCACCGAGCACTTCGCCCGGGCGGGCGCCGAGACGGGCGTCGACCGGGCGCTGCGGCTGGATACCACCGTGATGCTGGTGGACGACCCGGTGAAGCGCGTCGACAACATGACCATGGCCTGGGGCCTGGAGGGCCGGGTGCCGTTCCTGGATCACGAGTTGGTCGAGCTCGCGGCGACCTGCCCGCCGGAGCTCAAGATCGCCCACGAAGGCAAGGGCGTCCTCAAACAGGCGGCGCGGCGGGTGATTCCGTCGGCGGTCATCGACCGGCCCAAGGGATACTTCCCCGTTCCGGCGCTGACCCACCTCGAGGGCCCCTACCTCGACATGGTGCGCGACGCGCTCTATGCCCCAGTTGCCAAGGAGCGCGGCCTGTTTCGCACCGAGGCGGTCGATGCCCTGCTGGCCGACCCCAACGGCAAGCTGACCCCGTTGCGCGGCAACGAACTCTGGCAGATCGCCCTGCTCGAACTCTGGCTGCAGCGGCACGGCATTTCGGGCCCCGTGGCATGACCGTCATCGATCCCTCCGGCGACCACACCGAGGCGATCACACTCGGTCTGCACGACGCGTCACCGCCGGAGTTGGTCGAGGCGATGGCCAAGGATGTCGAGCTCGAATTGGGTTGGGGCCGACTGATTTTCGGGCAGACCTTCGCCGACGCCCACCAGCTGGTGGAGGCGCTGCGGCGGGAGGGGCCCGGGCGCCGCGACATCTGCATCTACGCGCGCGAATCCCACGTCGTGGTCGCCGAAGCGCCCACCGAGCTTTTCATCGACCCCAGCCACACCTATCGGCTGCGGTTCACCGAGTCCACCGCCGAGGAGCTGTCGGCCGCGCCGCTCGGCGTGACCGTGCGCACGCTGAACGACCCGGTCGACGCCGACGCGATGAACCGCGTCTACGTGCGCTGCGGAATGGTCCCGGCCGGCGTCGACGTCATCTGGAACAACCACCTGAACGTGCCGGCGGTGACCTATCTGCTGGCCGTGCGCGACGCCGACGGCGCGGTGGTGGGCACGGTGACCGGCGTCGACCACGAGCTGCTGTTCTCCGACCCGGAGCAGGGATCGAGCCTGTGGACCCTGGCCGTCGACCCCGCGGCCGGCCTCCCCGGCATCGGGGCGGCGCTGACCCGTGCCCTGGCCGAGCGCTTCCGCGACGCGGGCCGCGCCTACATGGACCTGTCCGTCGCGCACGACAACGCCGCCG